>DATAHC010000431.1:0-7213 GCA_036263415.1 Flavisolibacter sp. | reverse complement strand
CGGATGAAGGTGGCAGAAAAAATTGCCACGTATAAGAAGGATAATAATATCACCATATTGCAGACACGCCGCTGGAATGAGATCCTGGAGCGCGCCTGTAATAAGGGCGAGAAGCTGGGATTGAGCAAGGAATTCATTACGAAATACCTCGATGCCGTGCATCTGGAAAGCATTACGCATCAGACTAAAATATTCAACAGCTGATGCAGAAGCGTTCGTTCACCATCAACGGCGAAAGTGTGACGTATTATTTTGCCGGTTGCTTTTCGATGTTGCGGACCCTTGCCGATCCTGCTAAGACCGTCTTGATCACCGATGAGAATGTATTCCGTCATCATGAGAAACGGTTCAAAGGCTGGAATTGCATTGTGCTGAAAGCCGGTGAGGCCTATAAGACACAGGAAACCGTGAATTCGATCATTGAGCAGCTGGTGGAGCTGGAAACCGACCGGAGCTTTACCCTGGTGGGTATCGGCGGGGGTGTGATCACGGACCTTACCGGGTATGTGGCCTCCGTTTATATGCGGGGTCTTCGCTTCGGATTTATACCAACCACTTTGCTTGCGCTTGTAGACGCCTCTATTGGGGGGAAGAACGGGATTGATGTCGGCGTGTATAAGAACCTGGTCGGCATCATCCGGCAGCCGGATTTTTTACTGCACGACCTCATTTTCCTGAATACGCTACCTGATGCCGAATGGGTTAATGGCTTTGCGGAAATTATCAAACATGCCGCCATTAAGGACGCAGCACTTTTCCGGGAACTGGAAGCGAACAACTTAACGTATTACCGGAAAAAGAAGAAGGAAGCCTGCCGGCTCATAGAAAGGAATGTGTTGCTGAAAACCAGGGTGGTGTTGAACGACCCAACGGAGAAGGGCGACCGTAAACTGCTCAACTTCGGGCATACGTTAGGTCATGCACTGGAAAATCAATATGAGCTTTCACATGGGGAAGCCATCTCGATCGGGATGACCTATGCCTCGAGGCTTTCGGCTTCGCTTACCGGCTTCAGGCAGGCTGACCGGGTCATTGCCTTGCTGGATCGGTACGAGCTGCCCACTTATGCTGAATATGATAAAGAACGTGTGTTCTCGGTGTTGAAAATGGACAAGAAGAAATCCAGGGACCAGATTTATTTTGTGCTGCTGGAAAAGCTGGGGAAAGCCGTTTACCGGCCTCTTTCATTTGATCATCTCTACGAAACTTTATAATGCAAGCGATCGTTACGCCAACAGAAATTTCCGGTTCACTAACAGCAGCAGCTTCGAAAAGCGCTATGCAGCGCGCCTGTGCCGCAGCCCTTATCAAAGGCGGGAAAACGACACTAACCAATCCGGGCCGATCTGCCGATGACCTGGCTGCACTGGATATCATAAAACAACTCGGAGCTTCCGTTCGTGAGCAGGAGGGGACCATCCGAATCGAAAGCAGGGGTGTGGTACCGGTAAGTGATCAGATCCATTGCGGAGAGAGCGGATTGTCCGTACGGATGTTTACATCCCTGGCCGCTCTGAGCGACCGACCTATTCATATCAGCGGCAGCGGCAGTCTGTTAAAGCGTCCCCTGCACTTTTTCAATGAGGTGCTGCCACAGCTCCAGGTATCCTGTTCCGATCACCAGGGTTACCTGCCACTTACCATCCAGGGCCCTCTGGTGCCCTGGGATATTACCATTGATGGATCGCTGTCGTCGCAATACCTGACAGGACTGCTGTTTGCCTATGCAGCCGCCAATGCCCGTGATGTGACGATCCATGTTACCAACCTGGCCAGCAAGCCTTATATCGACCTCACCTTATCGCTACTTGACGCCTTTCGATTACCGGTGCCACAGAACCAAAATTACGAGGCTTTCTATTTTTCCGGAATGGATCAAAAGTCGCCCCAGGACATTACGTACCAGGTAGAAGGTGACTGGAGCGGTGCCGCCTTCCTCCTGGTGGCCGGCGCGGTCTCCGGTTCCCTTGAGGTGCGCGGCCTGGATGTTTTTTCCACACAGGCCGATAAAGCCATCCTTCAGGCATTGATGCAATGCGGTGCCGGGCTGAGTGTGGAGCCGGAACGGATCCATGTCCGCAAACTGCCGCTCAGACCTTTTCAGTTCGATGCTACCGATTGTCCCGACCTGTTTCCACCCCTGGTGGCGCTGGCTTCTTTCTGTGAAGGCACCTCTGTTATTGAAGGCGTGAACCGGCTAACGCATAAGGAAAGCAACCGGGCTCTTACACTGCAACAGGAGTTTGGCAAGTTGGGAATTGAGATCGTATTGCAGGATAACCTGATGATCATTTATGGAGGGCAGGAAGTGAAGGCCGCTGCTGTTCATTCCCACCATGACCATCGCATCGCCATGGCTTGTGCCGTAGCGGCTTTGAGGGCCACCGGTCCGGTAACGATTGACGAGGCAGAAGCCGTGAACAAATCCTATCCACAATTCTGGGAGCACCTGCAATCCATAGCCGTACCTGTAACTTTACATAATACCTGAACGCATGAATAGTTTCGGCCGCTTTTTCAGAGTCTCCATTTTCGGTGAATCGCACGGACCCTCCATTGGGATCGTTATTGATGGCTGTCCGGCAGGACTACCTCTGACTGCTGAAGATTTCACAGTCGATATGGAGCGCCGCAAGGGCGGTATGCAAAAAGGAACTACGCCCCGCAAAGAAGATGATCTTCCGATCTTTCTCTCCGGACTGTTCCAGGATAAAACTACCGGTGCCCCGCTGACCATTCAATTTGAAAACAAGAATACCCGTTCCGGAGACTATGAAAAACAGCGTGACTTTCCCCGTCCCGGCCATGCCGATATGGTGGCGCACCAGAAGTTTGGAGGATATGAGGATTTCAGAGGAGGCGGCCATTTCAGCGGACGTTTAACAGCGTGCCTGGTTGGGGCCGGGGTCGTGGCTAAAAAACTCCTGAACGGAATTACCATAACGGCAACAATAGCAGAAATAGGAGGGGAAGCGGATATCGAGGCAGGTTTACAGAAAGCGATCGATGCCAAGGATTCGGTAGGAGGTATCGTAGAATGTTCCGTAAAAGGATTGCCTACTGGTTTAGGCGAGCCATTCTTTGATTCCGTGGAATCGCTGATCAGCCATGCTGTTTTTTCCATTCCAGCGGTAAAAGGAATCGAGTTCGGTGCCGGTTTCGGAGCCGCCCGGATGTTTGGTATGGAGCATAATGATGCCATCGTCGACAGCACCGGCACCACACGCACGAATCATGCTGGTGGTATCGTAGGCGGCATTACCAATGGTAATGAGCTGGTATTCCGGATTGCCGTGAAACCCACTTCCTCCACACCAAAGGAGCAGGCATCCTGGAACTGGACCAGCGGTCAGGTGGAGACCTTTTCTATCAAAGGCCGGCACGACCTATGCATTGCGCTTCGGGTTCCGCCTGTTCTGGAAGCCGTAACGGCGCTGGTCCTTACGGACCTCTTTCTGATCCGTAAAGGCCAGCAGCCCTTATAGCTGGTTCAGTTCACTGGTTAAGCCACCTTCATATTATCTTTCCGACTGATATTTAACCATCCCTTCCTCTTGCACTTATTAGTTATAAGTTTTATTTTTCCCACCTGTAAAGTGTAGCAGGGGTTCAATTTTAGGGCGATGGGTATACTCCTTGTCATTTTTTGCTTCTGAAATGCTCTTTATTTGAAAAAAAGAAGATCAATGATGCCCTCTTTCGATTTTATCCGTTGCTGTAAAAATGGAATCCTTCTGGTGATGGCGGCCCTTCTTTTCGCCTGTAATGAGCATGTGCATGTGGGTGAGAAAGAAATTGTAGCCACCCCTGAACAGATCAACAGTAAGGCTGAGGAAGTGATCCAGGGAACGCTGAAAGATGTATTGCAGGGCAGTTCGGATACGGCGCAATCCTTTGGCATTAAAAACGCAGGTGTATTAAAATCACTGTACGAAGACCTTTCCTACCAACCTATCTGGTCGGCCAAGGGCCATTTTTATGCCTGGGGCGACAGCCTTTTTCAACTCATTGACAGTGCCCGCTACCGGGGATTGTTTCCCGAAGATTATCATCAGGAAAAACTGAAAGCACTACAGCAGGAACTGACGCTGGATACCTCAAAAGAGAACAAGCTGGATGCAGCCAAATGGGCTTATTGCGACCTCTTGCTCAGCTCTGCCTTCGTACAGTTTACCAAAGACCTTAAAAAGGGGCGCTTGCTCCCGGACAGCGTGCTTTCCAGAGATTCAACCCTTACGCTGGATTTTTATAAAGAACAACTGACCCGGTTGAAGGATTCCGGCGTAACCGCTTTTGCCGATCAGCTGGAGCCCCGGCACCAGGGATATCAGGAGCTGAAGGAAGCCCTAGCCGGCTTTATACGGCAGGCAGATTTCCGTACGTATACCTCCGTGAGATCAAAAGATAGCATGCAATTGCGTACCCTGTTGTACAAACGCTTATCGGAAGAGGATTCCCTACAATTAGTTCCGTTACCCAATCCTGATTCCCTACAAATGTCCTCAGCGATCCGCCGCTATCAGGAATACAAGAAGATAAAAGCAGATGGTAAATACTCTTCCGCATTAATAGCCCGGTTGAACAATACAGATCTTGAAAAATTTATCCGGATCGCCATCACACTTGACCGTTATAAATCGCTTGAACCCCTTCCGGAACAATATATCTGGGTAAATATTCCCAGTTATTTTCTTCAGGTGAGAGAGGGAGATTCTGTTGTGCTGACCAGCAAGGTGGTAGTGGGAAAGCCGGTAACGAAAACGCCCGTGATCACCAGTTCCATAACGGACATGATCACCTATCCCAAATGGCATATTCCCGAAAGCATTATCAAGAAGGACATCCTTCCCGGGCTGAAGCGGGACCCTGGCTATACCATCCGGAAAGGTTTTATGCTGGTGGACCAGGATAATAATGAAGTGGACCCCTATTCCGTTAACTGGTCAAAATATACCAATGGAATCCCTTACAGTGTGATACAGGGAAGCGGGGATGATAATGCCTTAGGCGTGATTAAATTCAACTTTCCCAACAAACATTCCGTTTATTTGCATGATACCAATCAGCGGTATCTTTTTTCCAGGAGCAGCCGTGCCCTGAGTCATGGTTGTGTGCGGGTGGAATCGTGGCAGAAACTATCTGCTTTTCTGCTGCGTAATGACAGTGCTTTTACATCGGCCGCATTGCCGGTGGACTCGCTGAATCAGTGGTTGATGAGAAAGGAAAAGCATGTGATACCGGTACGTAAGCGGGTGCCTTTGTTCATCCGTTATTTTACCTGTGAGGCTAAGGATGGTGCGGTTGTATTTTATGAGGATGTTTATGGTGAAGATCGAAGTATAAGAGATAAAATCTTTTCCACTAAATGAAAGCCAATGAAACCCATATCCTTACTGTATTTGTTGCTGCCTTTTCTGCTGTTGCAGAGGACCGCTTCACTTACTTCAATCGAAACCACCTCTGAACGTACGGCGCTGCCTCCGGCCCCCAAGGTTTATTATGGAATTGCGAGCTACTACGCCGATAAGTTCAACGGGCGCCCGACTGCAAACGGTGAAATTTATGATCAGCAAAAATTTACCGCTGCCTGTAATGTGCTTCCCCTGGGGACCTGGATACGGGTGACCAATCTCAATAATAATAAAACAGTGATCGTTAAAACCAACGACCGGCTGCATCCCCGTATGAAACGGATCGTTGACCTGAGTAAGATCGCTGCTAAAAAACTGGGGTATACAGGTCGCGGCCTGACCCAGGTAAAAGTGGAGGTTATTGACAAAAAAACGGCGGTTTCAGAGTAATTCATTGGGATAAATAATTTTACGACTTTACGACACAGCCTTTATTTTTGTTGCCGCATTTAAACCAAACCACACATTATGAAGAAAATCCTTGCTTCATTCGTATTCATTTTAACTATTGCCCTGGGAACCAAGGCGCAAGACACCCTGATCAGGCCGTCTGCACTTGGCGTGAGCTTCTTTCTGAACGACTTTACAACAGCGCAACGCATCCGTTCTTCTTCACTCAATACTGTTATACGGGAAAAAACATGGGCTAAGTTCAGGGAAATGTCGCCCGGTTTGGCTTTAACCTATTTCAAAGGCGTTCAAAAGCATATTGATTTCGCCGGCACACTGGCTGCTTCCTTTCCTTCTACTCCGGTGGTAAGCAACCCCAATGCCGGACGTGATGGTTTATTCCTGGAGGCTGATGCATCTTTCAATTTCAAAATGTTCAGCGACCGGTATATTTTTACCCCCTACCTGATTGCAGGGGTTGGCGGCAGTAAATATAAATCGTATTACGGAGCTTTTGTTCCATTAGGTGGCGGTTTCAAATTCAACCTGTTTGATGAAGCTTCTGTCTTTATTACGTTACAATACCGCGTTCCGGTTATCTCCGAAACAAACAACTATCATTTCTTTACCAGTGTTGGTGTGTCAGGAATCCTTGGAAAAAAGAAAGAAAGAGTAGTTCCTCCACCGCCGCCTCCACCAGCCGATACGGATGGCGATGGCATTTTTGACAGCACCGATCAGTGTCCAGCCGTTCCAGGTTTGGCAAAATATAATGGATGCCCGGTTCCTGATACGGACAAAGACGGTATCAATGACGAGCAGGATCAGTGTCCTACGGTGCCCGGAATGGCCAAATATAATGGCTGTCCGGTTCCCGATACCGATAAAGACGGCATCAACGATGAAGAAGACAAATGTCCTTCCGTACCCGGTGTGGCCCGATACCAGGGGTGTCCGGTTCCGGATACGGATGGTGATGGTGTAAATGATGAAGAAGATAAATGTCCTACATTAGCCGGTACACGTGAAAACAACGGTTGTCCGGAAGTGAAGCAGGAGATCGTTAAAAAAATGGAATATGCTGCTAAGCGGATCTTCTTTGTTACCGGTAGCGCCAAATTATCAACCAAGTCCAATGCTGCCCTGAATGAGATCGTAAAGATCCTGAATGATGATAAAGACCTTAAGTTATCCATCGAGGGCCATACGGATAATGTAGGCAAGGCTGATTTCAATAAAGACCTGAGCGATAAGCGCGCCAATAGCGTACGTACGTACCTTGTTGGGAAAGGCATTGACGAAGCCCGCCTGACCGCGATCGGTTTTGGATTGGAACAACCTATTGCAGATAATAAAACAGCAGCCGGGCGGGCCAAGAACAGAAGGGTAGAGCTGAAACTGAATTATTAGTA
>DATAHC010000430.1:0-12792 GCA_036263415.1 Flavisolibacter sp. | reverse complement strand
CCTATGTCGAATATCAACAATACTTTTTTTAAAGGTGTATATAAAGATGTATGGAGGGAATTGATCCCTGCCGGTTTAACAGAAGCGGAAGCCGAATTTATCATTGATGAGGCCGGACTTCAGGCAGACTATTCTGTAGCGGACATTTTTTGTGGATATGGCAGACATACCCTGTCCCTGGCACGTAAAGGCGTGCGCGTAACGGCAATCGATAACTCTCCTGAGTACATAAAAGAAATACAATCCATTTCCAAAGAGGAAAATTTACCTGTACAGCCTAACTCCACCGATATCATTTCTGCTTCCCTGGGAGAAGGGCATCAAGCAGTTATTTGTATGGGCAACAGCTTCTCATTTTTTAACCGGCAGGATACAGAGCAGCTGCTTAAATCAATTGGTAAAGCGCTGGCGCATCAGGGTAAACTCATCATCAATTCCTGGATGATTGCAGAAATTGCCATACGGCATTTCAAAGAAAAGGAGTGGTACGAAGCCGGGCCTTTTAAATGTATACTGGATTATACTTTTCTGTTTAATCCAGACAGAATTGAATCAGAGCAAACGATCATTGCTCCGGATGGCTCTATAGAACGCATTGAAGGGATCGATTACATTTATTCGCTGGATGACCTGAAAGTGATGTTGCAGGCCGCAGGGTTGAAAATCACCGGACTCTTCAGCACCCCCCGGAAAAGGAAATTTGTTCTGGGAGATCCCCGCATCTATATAGTGGCTGAGAAAATCATTTAGTCATTGAAAAGTTGTCTCATATTACAATAATTAATTATTGTTAACGTTCAGCTTTTATGGAACATGCGTAGCTTTACGGAAGGAAGTCCAGGTAAGTTTGCAGGAATTGGAAAATTGCTGTGGGAATCTTCTTAGTAATCGTACTTTCCGCAGGTTCAAATAACGTACTAATACTATATAAAATACCATTGGTTTTTACCATATTGCACTCGATTTGGTGAAACAGACCTAACAAAAATTTCCTTATGAAAAATCTCGACTCGACCATTATCAAAGTCGCCATAGCAGATGACCACGCCCTTTTCCGTACCGGAGTCAAAACATCCTTAACAGGAAGGAAGGACATTCAAATGATTGCAGAAGCCGAAAACGGCATGCAGTTGCTCAACTTACTCAAGCATATAAAGCCGGATGTTATTTTACTTGACATTCATATGCCCATTCTGGATGGCTATTCAACTCTGCCGGAAATCAAAAAGCTGTATCCGGAAATGAAAGTGATCATGCTTTCTATGAACAATGATCCCTCTATCATAACTAAAATGATGGAGATTGGAGCAAACTCCTACCTCACTAAAGAGTCAGATTCAGAGACCATTTATCAGGCGATCAGAACCTGTTACGAACAGGAATTCTTTTTCAATGACCTCACCAATAAAGCACTGCTGAATGGCTTGCGTATGAAAAAGCCCCAGGATAGTATGGGCCCTGAAGTGCAATTGACCGATAAGGAAATAACGATCCTGAAATTAATGTGTGAAGAAAAAAGTACGAAAGAAATTGCCGATATGGTAGACCTGAGTCCCCGAACTGTAGAAGCTATTCGAGATAAACTAAAAACTAAAACAGGAGTGAAATCTATGGCCGGCCTGGTAATGTATGCCGTTAAAGCTGGTATTGTAGAACAAGCCTGATCATCCTCATCTATTTTAAAAGCCATTTACCTAGTAAATGGCTTTTTTTATTCATATTTGAATTATGGCGTTTGTCTGCATCAATGGCGCGTTTTTTAAAGAAGAGGAACCGGTACTGGACCTTCAAAATCTTTCTTTCAAGTACGGGGATGGTTTCTTCGAAACGATGAAAATCTGCAGTGGAGCTATTCCTTTATGGGCCTGGCATGTCAAACGGATGGAATCGAGCCTGAAACTACTGCAATTCCCATTTGCAGGGAAGGATCTGCCTGATCCTGATTTAATCCTTGAATTATGCAGGCGTAACGGCTGTCAGGCATTGGGTCGGGTAAGAATCGCATTTTTCAGGACTTCCAAGGGTTGGGGTTTTGCCGTGGAGGCTTGGTCCCTGGATCGAGAAATTAATTATCTGAATCAGGTTGGACTTTCCCTGGCCATTTATCCCATGGTCAGAAAAAGTACCGATGCTTTTTCCAACCTAAAATCAGCTAACTATTTGCCTTATGTGATGGCCAGCCTGTATGCACAGGAGAAGGGTGTTGATGACTGCCTGGTTCTGAATTCATTTCATCACATCGCGGATAGTTCCAAAGCCAATGTTTTTCTGGTAAAAAACAACGTGCTCATAACCCCGGCTTTGCATCAGGGATGCGTAAATGGAGTAATGCGCGGTTATTTGATAGAAAATTGCAAGAGTATTGGGATTGCAGTGCGTCAACAAGTGGTAACTGAAAAAGACCTTATGGAAGCCGATGAGGTCTTCCTAACCAATGCTGTTTATGGCCTGCGCTGGGTAGGTACATTCGCAGACAACCGATATACTTCACAACTGTCCGCTTTACTACATGAAAATTTGATAGCAACCATTTTTAGATGAGGTTGTTATAAAAACATGGCAAAAACCAATCTGTTCTGGTTCAGGCGTGATCTCAGACTTCATGATAATGCAGGTTTATTTCAGGCGCTACAATCCGAATTCCCTGTTGTGCCTGTATTTATTTTTGACACCGATATTCTTCAGGAGCTGGAAAATAAAAAGGATCCCAGAGTATCTTTTATTTACAGTGCCCTGCAGAAAGTACAGGGGCAATTACTTGAAATTGGAAGTACACTTGACATACGCATAGGAAAGCCCTTGCAAATCTGGGAACAGCTGATAGAAGCATATGATATACACACGGTTTATACCAACCACGATTATGAACCATATGCAGGCGAACGGGATAGGGCTATAGATAAAATGTTACAAGCAAGGGGAGTTGAACTGAGAACGTTTAAAGATCAGGTGATTTTTGAAAAGAACGAGATTGTTAAGGATGATGGGACTCATTATTCAATTTATACACCGTATGCCAAAAAATGGAGAAATGCTCTGACTCCGGCCCGGATAAAGCCGTATCCCTCCCTTGAAATAAAAGATCATTTTTATAAACAGCCTCCTAAATTATTTCCTACGCTTCAGGAAGTAGGGTTCGAAAGTCCGGATATTTTTCCTGAACCGATAAATGATCAGGTGATCCAAACATACGACCGTACCAGGGATATACCATCCATCAATGGAACTACCCGTTTTGGTGTACATCTGCGATTCGGAACGGTAAGCATACGAGAGCTGTTGGCAAGGGCCCTAAAGAATAATCAAACGTTTCTGGGAGAACTGATCTGGAGGGAGTTTTTTATGCAAATGCTTTGGAAGCAGCCAAGGCTTCAGCAGGAAAGTTGCAAACAAGCCTATGATCGCATACGCTGGCGAAATAAGGAATCGGAATTTTTGCAATGGTGCCGTGGTGAAACCGGTTATCCGATTATAGACGCGGGCATGCGGGAGCTGAATGCCACAGGGTTTATGCATAACCGGGTCCGGATGATCACAGCAAGTTTTCTCGTAAAAAATCTGCTGATTGACTGGAGATGGGGTGAGGCCTATTTTGCAGAAAAGCTTCTGGATTATGAACTGGCCTCCAACAATGGAAACTGGCAATGGGTGGCAGGTTGCGGATGTGATGCAGCTCCTTACTTCAGGGTTTTCAATCCTGAAACGCAGGCCAGGCGTTTTGACCCGGAAAAGCGGTATATAAAAAAATGGGTTCCGGAATGGGACAGTCCGAAGTATACCAGACCTATAGTAGACCTGGACCGTTCCCGGGAACGATGTCTTAAAGTTTACAAAGAAGCCTTACTGACTGATAAACAAGCTTTGGGTTAATGCCTCATCGGTACCTGACTGCTTGCTGTAAACGTCAAATAGCGTAATAATGGCCTTACGTCCATCTTCTTTCAGATCGAGCGAGTAATCATTCACATACAGGTCTATATGCTTTCGCATAACAGCTTCATCCATTTCCTGAGAATGTGATTTTACATAATCTGCTATTTCAGGATAGGTTTTGTAGGCATATTCCAGGCTTTTCCGGATCAAACGGTCTACCTGTTTTTGAATGGATTCAGGCAGTGACCTTTTTACAGCAATACAGCCAAGAGGGATGGGTGATTTTACGCGTTCCTGCCATACTTCACCCAAGTCACAGATCTTATGAAGTCCTTTTTGCTGATACGTAAAACGATTCTCATGAATGATCACTCCCAGATCAACTTTTTCATCCAGAACTGCCTGTTCAATCTCGGAGAACAGCATAGGGATCTTATTCAGCTGTCCGGGAAAGGCAAATCGCAGGAGAAAATGAGCAGTGGTATTTTCGCCTGGTATGGCAATGCGGCATTTAGCCACATCCGGCACATTGACCATTTTTTTACCGATAAGTAACGGTCCCACGCCTTCTCCCAAAGCGGAACCAGAGCTTAATATGGCGTATTCCTGTAAAGAGTTGAATAGTGCCGGCAGACTAAGCTTTGTAATATCCAGCCTACCTTCAGCAGCCCATCCATTAAGGGTTTGAACATCTTCCAGAACAGGCTGAAATTGAAGTCCCTCGGTATCAATTTTTTGATTGACCAGAGCATCAAAAATAAATGTGTCATTAGGACAAGGAGAAAAGCCAAGGCTAAGGGTCATTGTTTCAATAATTTTAAGAGTAAAGTTTGTAATTCGCGATTCAGCTCTGTGATTGATTTCCGCAACTGCCATTTGGATTTATCCCTTTCTCCAACATAATTCGAAATGGAGCGGATTTGAAGAAAAGGTACCTTTTCCATGAGACCTACATAATGCAGCGCAGCTCCTTCCATAGACTCGATACCAGCACCCTCATTTTTGTAATAGCGGATCCGGTCAGGATGGGTAGTGATCTCATTTACGGTAACGCCATCGATTTTCGGCAGTTGCTGATCCGGTAAATATTCCAGTTTATTTCTGAGCCTCCCTTTTTGCCAGGGGAAACTGTTTTCCTGAAGGAAATTCATATCAAAAAGGTTCAAAAACTGTTCCTGTTCTTTAACCCCCAGGTCGCCAAACATGTCTTGTTCTATAACCCATACGCTTGATAATGTCAGTTTGTTATCTAAAGCCCCACCGATCCCTGCCTGAATGATCAGATCAGGTTTATTGGAAAGGACGGCTTTTGTCAACGAATAAGTTGCCGACGTCATACCAATTCCGGTAATCAGTACACTGATTGAAGAAAGCTTTTGGTCTCTGATGTAGGCAATGGTCTCGGATATTTCAAAATCGGTAGCCGCGCATAGCAGAATTTGCATGGGCAAATTTCGTATTTTAATTGCTTTGGGAGCAACCATTACCTTTGCCTTATTGTTGAACTTACAAAAGAGATATGAATAAAAGGGTAGCGGTCATCAGGAGGGAGCATTTCAATGCGGCGCATCGCTTGTTTAACGAAGAATGGAGTGCTGCCAAAAATGCCGAAACTTTTGGTAAATGCAGCCTTCCGCATTATCACGGACACAATTATGAATTGGAAATAAAGGTTACCGGAGAAGTAGACCCTGTAACCGGTTTTGTGATCGATTTGAAAAGGCTATCCGATATAGTCAACGAACAGGTCCTGGAAAAATTTGATCATAAAAACCTTAATGTCGATACGGAAGAATTCCGGCACCTGAATCCGACGGCAGAAAATATTGCCATCGTAATTCATGGGCTGTTACGGCCCCATATTGATCCGTCTTTGGATCTTTTTATCCGTTTATTTGAAACACCAAGGAATTTTGTTGAGTATCCCGCATAAATTTTAAAATATCGTATGGCATTTCATAAGCAAGAAAGTTTCGATCAGGAAACTACACAAGGTTTAATGACACATTATAAGCAGATCATTCAGTTGCTGGGTGAGGATCCGGAAAGAGAAGGTTTGCAGAAGACGCCTGAACGAATGGGTAAGGCGATGCAATATATAACCCAGGGCTATCAGCAGAATGCTGTTCAGATCCTGAATTCCGCCCGTTTTCAGGAGGAAGTGAGTGAAATGGTGATCGTAAAGGATATCGAATTATATTCAATGTGTGAGCACCATCTGCTGCCTTTCTTTGGAAAGGCCCATATTGCTTACATTCCCAACGGATATATTACAGGACTTAGTAAACTGGCAAGGGTGGTAGATGTGTATGCCCGCAGATTGCAGGTGCAGGAGAGACTGACCACTGAGATATTGAAAGCAATAAAGGAAAG
This sequence comes from Flavisolibacter sp., assembly GCA_036263415.1. Classification (GTDB taxonomy): domain Bacteria; phylum Bacteroidota; class Bacteroidia; order Chitinophagales; family Chitinophagaceae; genus Flavisolibacter. The sequence goes on along the minus strand of DATAHC010000430.1, from coordinate 6,546 downwards.
CCTGAACCCGTTAGGAGTAGCTGTCGTAATAGAGGCAAAGCACTTATGTATGATGATGCGGGGTGTACAGAAACAGAATTCTGCTACCACAACCTCTGCGTTCGACGGTGAGTTTTTAAATAATCATGTTACACGGAATGAATTTTTGAAATTAATTGCCGCTGATCTGGGATAAAAGATCAGATAACTATCAAAACAAACGGATGAAGCAAGCATTTGTATTTCCCGGCCAGGGAGCCCAGTTCCCGGGAATGGGAAAAACGCATTATGAGAATAGTTCCTTTGCAAAGAAAATATTTGAGCAGGCCAATGAAATCCTCGGATTCCGGATTTCCGATATCATGTTTGGAGGAACGGATGAAGACTTAAAGCAGACCAGGATCACGCAACCTGCCATTTTCCTTCATTCTATTATAGCATTTAAAAGTATCGAGGAGATCCGGCCGGATATGGTGGCCGGACATTCACTTGGCGAATTTTCAGCGCTGGTTGCTAATGGAACACTGAGTTTTGAAAGTGGGTTACAATTGGTCAGTCTCCGTGCTCAGGCCATGCAAAAAGCCTGTGAGATTAATCCATCCACTATGGCAGCAGTATTGGGACTTTCAGATGATAAGGTGGAGGCGATTTGCCGTGAGGTTCAGGAAGAATCGGGAGAGATAGTGGTTCCTGCAAACTACAATTGCCCGGGCCAGCTGGTCATTTCCGGTAGCTTGAAAGGAATTGAGATCGCTTGTGAAAGATTGAAGGCGGCCGGTGCAAAAAGAGCCATGGTTCTTCCTGTAGGCGGGGCCTTTCATTCGCCCCTGATGGAGCCTGCCCGGATAGAATTACAGGCTGCTATCCAGGGAGCTACTTTTCATCAACCCACCTGTCCGGTCTATCAGAATGTGGTAGCTAAAGGTATTATTGATAAGGATGAACTTAAGGAGAATCTTATTGATCAGCTAACCGGCGCTGTTCGTTGGACACAGTGTGTTCAGGCTATGATCGCAGATGGAGCTTCCCGGTTTACCGAGATCGGCCCCGGTAAAGTTTTACAGGGACTTATTAATAAGATCGATAAATCGGTAAGTGCAGAGTCAGTGAATTAATTGAGCTTGCTTTTTGGATTTTGAATTTATAAAAAAGGTATATTAGATTCTTAAACAAAAATAATTGCTCATGAAAAAAATTTTCACCCTCTTAGTTGCCTTTGTTGTTCTTTCTACTTCTTTCGCTGCTGTTGTTCCTCCTGTAAAAAAAGCTTCTGAGATCTATTTGCCAATCGGAACTGGTAAGCAAATCTCTTTACTGGATCTTTCCACGATCAGCGTGAAGGATTTTGAAACGGTATCTGGCCGTGAAATGAAGTTTGCCGATAAGATAGGCTTCAAAATGGCTCAACGGGAATTAAGAAAAAGCATTAACCAGGATGGGACACTGGACAGTAAGAAGCTGAATAAGTTTTTCAAAAAAGCAGATATGACCTCCGGCTTTCACCTGGGTGGATTTGCATTAGGTTTCTTATTAGGTCTGATCGGTGTTTTGATTGCTTACCTGATCAATGATGATAAGAAGAGCAGCCGTGTAAAATGGGCTTGGCTAGGTCTGGCAGCGTGGATCGTATTGCTGCTGATCTTTGTAGTACTCTAATATTTCATTTTTGCGTTATATTGAAAAGGCCCTTAAGGGCCTTTTTTTATTGTATTTGAATAGCGCAGTTCACCCAATCCGGATCGAAAGCGGCTTCATATTTCTTGTAAAAATTAATAGCTGGTTCATTCCATTCCAGCACCTGCCACTGAATACCATTCAGCTTTCTTTTTTTTGCTTCTGAAATCAATTGGTCAAATAGTAATTTCCCAAGGCCTTTTCCCCGCATGGCTTCGGTAACAACCAGATCTTCCAGATACATACGTTGCCCTTTCCAGGTACTGAACCGAATGTAAAACAAGGCAAACCCCTGTACCACGCCATCTACTTCTGCCACGAAAGCCCACCAAACGGGTTTGGTGCCAAAGCCGCTTTTTTCAAAATGTTCAAAGCTGACCGTTACCTCTTTCGGAGCTCTTTCATAAATGGCCAACTCCTTTACAAGCTCTAATATACGCGGGCAATCTTCTCGTACGGCTTTTCTGATGCTGATATTCATATCCAATTAATTCGTAATGATCCATCTCAAAAAACTTTTCGCCATGGATACAATGGTTTTTGTTAATTCGCAATGTCAAATGTATCCAGATTATTAAAATGAAAGAACTAATTCAGCAATTGTCTTCGTTTAATTTGTGGGCAAACCAATTAATGGTAGAGGCGGTTAAAACCCTCCCAGTTGAAAAACAGCTTCAAACGATTCCCAGTAGTTTTGAAAGCTTACAAAAAACGATAATCCACATGTGGGATGCCGAATCGATCTGGTGGCAGCGCCTGAAACTGAGTGAAAGGATCGACATTCCCAGCACAACCTTTGCAGGGAATACGAGCGAAGCGGGTGATCAGCTGATTCAATTGGACAGGCAGTGGAATGATTGGATTTCAGGAGCGCAGGAACATATTCTGAAGCATGTATTCCTATACCAAAATTCGAAGCGGGAGCAATTCAAGCAGCCTATTTATCAGATGCTCCTGCATCTTTTTAATCATAATACTTATCACCGTGGCCAGTTGGTAAACATGTTACGGCAATTGAACATAGAGAAGATACCGCAAACCGATTTTATTGTCTGGGCGCGAAAACGCTGAAGCGGTTTACTTTTTAGAATAGCATCAAGGTGTGTGATTATTCCGCTTCGGGAGGCGGTACCAGGGTAGGAGCACTGTCATTTGTTAATTGTTCCATATTCCGGTCATTGGCAATTTTTCCCGTCTCTTCAAGCATACGCATATCCTTAGCATCTCTTAAAAACTCAGAAGCAAAAATGAATTCATTCAGCCGTTGATTCTTGCTGAAGATGATTTCCTTATTATTACCCTCCCATTCTTTACTTCCCTGATACATATAAATGATATGGTCGCCGATTTCCATAACACTATTCATATCATGGGTATTGACAATGGTGGTAATATTATATTCTACAGTAATCTCTTTGATCAGTTGATCGATGAGCCCTGATGTCTGCGGATCAAGTCCTGAATTCGGCTCATCAACAAACAGGTATTTCGGATTCAGAACAATGGCCCGGGCAATACCAACTCTTTTCATCATACCTCCGCTGATCTCAGCCGGGAATTTTTTATTGGCGCCTTTCAGATTCACGCGGTCAAGAACTTCATTCACCCGGTCAATTTTTTGCTTCCGGGAATAATTAGTGAACATGTCAAGCGGGAAAATGATATTTTCCTCAACGGTCATACTGCTGAAAAGTGCCGATCCCTGGAACAGCATACCAATCTGCTTGCGGATCTCTTTCTTTTGATCCACATTCATCTTAGTGAAGTTATTGCCATCATACAGTATGTCTCCGCTATCCGGCTGGAATAACCCTACTAGGCATTTCATGAAAACGGTTTTGCCGCTTCCGCTGGAGCCTATGATCAGGTTACATTGACCCGGATGCATATTTACATTAACGCCGTTCAAAACGCTTCTGTCGTTGAATCCTTTCTTAATGTTTTTGACTTCTATCATTTCAACAGTATTGCTGCCAGTATGTAATCGGCAAATAAAACAGAAACGCAGGTAACGACCACTGCCCTGGTACTCGCCCTGCCGATTTCCAACGCTCCTCCTTTTACGTTATATCCGTAATAGGCCGGGATACTGGAAATCAAGAAGGCAAACGTATAGGCCTTGGCCATAGCGAAAAAAGCATTGTAGGGAATGAATCCCATGAATAAACCTTTCTGAAATTCATCTTTGGATATGATACCTGCCATGGCACCGGCGATCTGGCCACCCCAGATTCCAAGAACAGCGGCAATGACGATAAGCATGGGAATCACGACCAGAGCTGCAATAATTTTTGGCATCACGAGATAAGCTTTCGTATTGATACCCATAATTTCCAACGCATCAATCTGTTCAGACACGCGCATATTGCCCAGTTCTCCGGCAATCTTGCTTCCCACCACACCGGATAAGACAATAGAAACCAGAGTTGGGGCAAACTCCAGGATAACGGTATCCCGTACTACCTGTGCTATTGTATACCTGGGAATTAAAGGGCTGGTAAGCTGATAGGCCGTTTGAACCGTTGACACAGCACCCATGAATACGGAGATGATAACAACAATACCCAGTGATCCGATTCCGATCTCAGAACATTGATGCATGAACTCCCGCCAATACATTCGCCAGTTTTCCGGTTTGGAAAACATCCCCTTGATCATGATTAAATAATTCCCTACCTCGCTGAAAAATGTCATAGCCTTTAATTAATATACCAGTCCATAAACTTAGGTCAAATTTCTATGCCTGTCCTTCCCGTCTTTTCTTAAGCCTTTTCCACCAGGGTGAACGACGAATCAACTCTTCCGTTTCTGCCTGTGTCTTCAACTGGGCATCCACAACGGCAATCATAGCCATATTAACGATATTTCGTACAGAGCTGCCCAACTGTAGAATGTGCACCGGCTTCTTTAAGCCTAATAAAATCGGGCCAATGGCATCCGCTGCGCCTACCTCTTTCAGCAGGTTATAAGCAATATTACCTGCTGCCAGGTTCGGGAAGATCAAGGTATTAACGTCCTTATCTACCAATTCGCTAAAGGGATAGTTTTCTTTCAGAATATCATTATTAAAAGCCACGCTGGCCTGCATCTCACCATCTACCATCAGGGAGGGCATCTGGGCCTTCACCAGGTCCCTGGCGCGGGAAACCAGTCTGGCTTCGTCAGAATTGCTGCTTCCGAAATTAGAATAGCTCAGCATAGCAATTCTGGGTATGATATTGAAGTTCCGTACTTCCTTTGCTACCAGGAATGTGATTTCAGCCAGCTCTTCGGCAGTAGGGTTGAAGTTGACGGTAGTATCACCCAGAAATAAGGGCCCTCTCTTGGTGAGCATCAGGTACATGCCTGCAATCCGGTTGGCGCCCTCTTCAAGCCCGATACAGTGTAATGCAGGCCGGATGGTATCCGGATAGTTTTTGGACAGTCCTGATATCATGGCATCGGCATCACCGGTTTCCACCATCATGCAGCCAAAATAATTGCGGTCCTTCATTACCTTTTTGGATTCATAATAATTGAATCCCTTTCGCTGTCTTTTTCTGAAGAATAGTTCCCCATACTGATTCCGCTTTTCTTCGAGAGCATCGCTGCGGGGATCAAATATGGGAATGTCCTCCAAATCAATTCCATTTGCCTGGGCAATGATCCGGATCTTATTTTCATCACCAAGCAGAATAGGATATCCGATGCCTTCGTCTATAACGATTTGAGCTGCCTTCAGGATCTTGACATTATCGGCTTCCGCAAAAACGATACGCTTTGGATCGCGACGGGCTTTGCTCCCCAAAATGCGCATGACCTGGTTATCAAGACCAAGCCGCCTGTTCAGATCATTTATATAACCCTCCCAGTCGGTAATAGGGTGCTGTGCAATACCGCTGTCAATAGCAGCACGGGCCACTGCCGGCGCCACTGTTGCCAGAAGTCTGGGGTCTAATGGCTTGGGAATAATATAATCAGGCCCGAAAGTGATGGTTTTCGCATTATAGGCAAGATTCACAATGTCCGGAACGGGCGACTGCGCCAGAGCAGCCAGGGCTTTCACGGCGGCGAGTTTCATCGCTTCGTTGATCTGGGTAGCCCTTACATCCAGGGCACCTCTGAATATATAGGGGAATCCCAAAACATTATTCACCTGGTTCGGGTAGTCGCTTCGCCCGGTGGCCATGATCACATCTTTGCGCGCGTTTCTGGCTTCTTCCCAGGAAATTTCGGGATCGGGGTTGGCCATTGCAAAAACGATCGGGTTCTTAGCCATGCTGCGTACCATATCGGCAGTTACAACATTCCCAACACTCAACCCTACAAACACGTCAGCGTCTTTCATAGCCTTATCCAGGGTTAATTCTGGTTTGGCATTGGCGAATCGCAACTTAAATTCTTCGAGGTCGGTACGTTCCCTGTGTAAGGGACCTTTAATATCGAAGACACAAAAATTCTCCGGTCGGGCGCCCAGCGAAACATAGAGCTGGATACAGGCCATTGCAGCCGCACCCGCGCCATTGATCACAAATCGGACTTTATCAATCTTTTTCTTCTGTATCTGAAGTGCATTCAGAAGTGCGGCGGAACTGATGATCGCCGTTCCATGCTGATCATCATGCATAATGGGAATCGAAAGCTGTTCCCTTAATGATTTCTCAATTACAAAACATTCAGGTGCTTTGATATCCTCCAGATTGATCCCGCCGAAAGTTGGTTCGAGAGCCTTTACGATCTGTACAAATTTTTCCGGGTCTTTTTCATTCACTTCTATATCAAAAACATCAATGTCTGCAAAGATCTTGAACAGTACACCCTTTCCTTCCATTACAGGTTTACTGGCTTCCGGACCAATATCTCCCAAACCCAGTACGGCCGTACCATTGCTGATTACGGCAACCAGGTTGCCTT
>DATAHC010000429.1:0-2841 GCA_036263415.1 Flavisolibacter sp. | reverse complement strand
CTGAACGGCCACCTGGTAAGCGATGATCACACCGATAGGTCCCAGTAAGGCTGTCAGCAGAAAGGTCCAGGAGCTGGGTGCCATCCAGCTGAGGGGCACCCATACCAGCGAACTTAGGAATAGCACCGACGTAACGGCCACGCTGAAGTCCAGCTGCGTTTTGGCTTCTTCCAGCATAGGATAGAAATCGGCATCACCGCGGATCACTTTCAGCATGCGCAACCAGAAGTGCTCGATATCGAGGCCGTAGTGCAGCAGCCCGTAATCGCGGTGCACTTCTGCAAAATTGGCCATGGTAGTCGGGCCTACCCTTCCAATATCGCCCGGAAACTGCTGGCTCCATTCCGTCTGCAAACGGTCGTATTGGTATTCGAGATAGCTAAGGGCTTCGCGACAGAGGTCCAGGAACCGCGCCTGTACCTTATCCAATGTTTTCCCTTCGGCATTGCCTGCCTTTAATTCTTTCAATAAGGTTGTCTTCACCCCATTCAAATCATCAAAAGACAACTCTTCGAATTTCCGGTGCTTTTTTTTCAGTTTCTCAAGGGCCGCCACTAGTTCCGGACTCGCATCCATGGCCGGCCTTGTGCTGCCTTCTTTCCGGGCAGCCGCCAGCTCCGTTGCCAGGGTGCTGTAGAGCTTTCGCTGGTCGAACAGCAAAAGGGCCAGTCGTTTCTTTTCGGTTTCCAATTCCAGGAAGCGCTTGGACAGTTCGCCTGAGAGGTAGCGGCGCATGCCGCGCGGCAGGTATCGTCCCTCCCACCACTGGCGCAGCCAGGGATTGAGGTTCCAGAGCACCAGTCCGCCGGTAAACAGGATCAGTACCGTTTTGATCCAGTACAGCAGTTCCTCTTTCTGCGGTGGCAGTACATTGTGCACCCAGGCGTGGTATATATCCGGGAACACATAGTAAACCATGCCCCAGTTCACAAAGAAGAGCAATACAAAAGGGATCAGGCCACCCAGAAGATAGCCCTTGCTTAAAAGTCCCTGCAACCGATCGAGTAAAGAACCAACATTGGAAAACATAGCAACGGTTTAAATGCTTAGGGTACACTCGTAACTGTGCGCGCAGATGTTACAACCTTTACCATCCAGGCCAGGAATGCCCTCCACCAGGTGACGATCAGGCCCTGTGCACACGCAGATCACGTTCTGGCCTACGATCTCGGCCTTATAGGTTTCGAACAGGGTAATGACAAGGGCCGTGCGCAGTTTTGTGTTCATTGGCAGCAGCCCAAATTTGAGATTGTTTTTTTCCAGCTGCCGGCCCACCTTCGGGATCGGCGTCAGCTGGGTCGTCAATCCATGGATCTCTCTTTCATCAATATTTGATTTTGTGAGGTCCAATACTTTCTGGCCCAGTTTGCGATCGAGATCGCCGCACAACTCCACGAAGTTGCCATAGCTGCGGAACACCGCCCGGCTGGGGAACAACACAGGCCCTTCCTTACCGGTTACGATAAGCGCCGGGCTTTGGTCTTTCTTCATCAGGCTGATGGCAGAAATGAGGGTGTCCTTTTCTTTTACTACAGGCAGGTAGAGGTGGTCCATGGGCTTGTTGTTTTATGCATTACTCGATCTTGATCAGCTTATCGTCCTTAAAGTAGAGATGATAATCGGCGTAAAACCATTCCTCCGAGTTCTCTCCTCCTTCTATCGGTACTTTAATTTTAGCAGGTTTTCCCAGCGCCATTTTCACCTGGGCTGTAGTCATACTCTTTGCTATTTTGCCGTTACGGATCAGCTTCCATCGCTCTTTTCCTATAGTATCCTGGGGGCTTTTATCGACAAAGTAGGTTGAAAAATGAAAGGCCGTTTTATAGCTGTTCAGCACATTGGTGCCGCAGCCATTAACGTCTATGGTGGTGTCGGCTACGCCGGCATAGCTGAAATGAATGCGCAGCGGTGTTTCCCAGGTGCCCGGTTCCACCTTTGTAATGGTTACTGGTTCATATCTGCCGTTACGGGTAGGAAACAAACTATAGAACTGCCCCTTCAGGGCCTTATCCGCTTCTTCCACTTCTTTGAGGTAAATACCGCCCCGGATGGTGTAGCCCCCTGCCGGTGCCTGGCCGGAATCGATCACTACCGGTGTTCTCCGATCCATGATCACTGTGCAGGTGAAGGTTTCCGGACAGGCTATGTTGGTCAGCGTATAGGTAAACTTCCAGTGATTGCCGCCCGGGTAGCTGCCCAGCTGAAAACTATCGGTCTTCTCCAGCTTCAGGGTTTTGCCGGACAGGTCCTGGTAGGAAACCTGCCGGAGCTTTACCGTATCGCCCGGGCAATAGGCGGTCTTTGCGTATTCCGTATAAACAGGATTGCGCTGTACCAGGGAAGCTGTAGGCGGATAGTAGAACAGCATGCCCGGTTTATAGGCGCGTATCGTTTGCGGGGAGCAGGCCATCTGCCCTTTCAACGGATCCTGCTGCGCTTTTGTACCAAAAGCAAGAACCGCTGCCAGGCCTGTCAGAATGAGCTGTTTCATGTTACTCGGTTTTAATTGGTGCCGCTGCTGATGATGATGCTGGCATGACCGGTTTGTTCATTGTGGCTGTCACGTGTGGTCTCGGCCTGTCCGAAATCCGTGGTAGGTCCGCCAATGGACTTTTTCTGATCGGGGCAGAAGACCTGGAAGACAACCACTTCCGGCTCCATGGCGGCTTCTGCCTTCGCCATTTTCTTCAATTCCGTCTTTGTTGGTTTATTTACTTTATTGAGGATCGCTGCAGCCTTTTTCAAAGATTTGATGATCTTTTCCTGTTTACCGAGTCGTGTGGACGTTGCCATATGCAAAGAGGGGGTTTAGTTATCAAAAGATGTTGAAGGGGATGGTAA
>DATAHC010000428.1:0-2774 GCA_036263415.1 Flavisolibacter sp. | reverse complement strand
TTGGCAATAAAGGCATTGCCTGCGCCGGTAAAATTCATGGATAGGTTCAGGTTGCGGCTGGAGCCATTGATAGCAGTGGCGGTTCCGGAGGTATTTCCGGCTGCGAGGGCAGGACTGAAAGAACTGCCCCAATCCAGTGTGTACGCCTGAGAATAGGTTTTGGAATGGATAAAAAACGAGACTGTAACGGCCAGAAGCACGTAAAAAGAGCGCATTAGTTTGGTTTTAGTTTTTAAGAGGTATCTGATTGCTGATTGACAAGGTTGATCGGCTTATCAATGATAGGGCAAAACTAAGTGCAAAATCTTATTTTAACAATAGTTGAAATGAATAAAATGTTAAAAAAATCTTAACAAGCCCAACAATTGTTTATGATTCCCGATTTATTCTTATTACATTTGTTAATAAAGTGTCAAGTAATACATGATTTCTCCTAAAATACCCCTACAGGAAGCCGAAAGACTCAAGGATTTAAATCGATTGGAAATATTGGATACCCTTCCGGAAGAGGATTTCGATGAACTGGTAGAGCTGGCTTCCCGCATTTGTGAAACACCGATTTCAACCATTACACTCATTGATAGCGACCGGCAATGGTTCAAGGCGCAGGTAGGACTGGAGGTCAGTCAGACCGAGCGCAGCGTTTCATTCTGTGGTCATGCTATATTGCAGACCGACCTGCTGGTGGTGCCTGACGCCACAAAAGACGAACGTTTTTCCGATAACCCACTGGTCTCCGGCACACCGAATATCCGGTTTTATGCGGGTGCCCAGATTCGTACGGATGCCGGACATAAAGTAGGCACGCTCTGCGTGATCGATACCCGGCCGAGAGAATTAACCTGGCATCAGGCCAGCGCACTGAGAATTTTGTCCAGGCAGGCATCCCGGCTATTGGAACTGAGATACCTGAAGATACATGGGTATAAGGTTGAAGAAGATCCGGTATTTACGCCCGAACAGCTGGTCTCATTAATCCGTGAGCAGGGTGCCTATCACAACCGGATGATGCTCCAGTACCTGCAGCCCATTAAAACAGGTCGGTTCACAAAAAAGGAACTCACCGCAAGCAGCCAGCAGGCGCATGCCCTTTTAAATGAACACAAACGCTTTCATGACCTCCTGGGTATCTTCCAGTTTGCTAAACAGGCTGCTGCTGCTGCCCCTTCGCATGAGCTGGACCTGAATGAATTCCTGGTGAACCTGAGCCGGCGGCTTTCCGGTGACACGGCTAAAGGAGCCAGCCGTTTTCAGCTGCAGATCCCTGAGCATTTTACACTTCGAAATTATAACCCGGTCTTCGAGGAACTGATCGGACAGTTGATGGACCTGCTCACCTGCCTTCAGCCGCTTACCGTTGTGGAAGGGTATCAGCGCGAAAAATGGGTGGAGCTGAAGTTTCATACGGCCCTTTACCTCGATAACCTTGCCGAGGTATTGAACGGTCAGGCACAAACGCAACCGGCAGGCGCCGGGTGCCTGTACGGCCTTTACCTGATGCGGCTGATCATTGTTCACTATAAGGGTCAGCTCGAGATCGTCCGGCATCCGGTAAAGGGAACCGACCTGCTTCTGAATATTCCTGTAGCCTGACCACTTATCGCTTCGATGCCGCCAGGCGGTCTAGCAACAGGTACCGTTCATGGGTCTGATCCAGTTCTACACGGGAGTCTACATTGATATGCATGATGGCTGATTTACCCGATCGGTCTATGGATTGCCAGGAGGGCAGTCCGGTACCATTCGGATTTCCGGTCTTTATGAAATTGGCAAAATACTCTTGCATGATCCGGGATACCGTATAGTCATCCTGGTTCCAGGCAAATACTTTATTGCTCTCCAGATTCCCCATCGCATATTCGATCTCCGCTGAATGAACGGCTCCCATGGCAGGATTGTGGTTCGCATTGGTGTCTTTCACAACGGCTGGCCGGGGCTTCTCATAAAAATAGCGGTATACGGGCTTCGTCGCCGTATTGTTATGTGCCGTGATCCATTTCCAGGTACTGTAGCCGATAAAGCGATCGCTGGCTAAAGCAGTGGCCATGGCGGCTACTTCCTCATCTTTTTTAACCGGGTACTGTTTTAAAACATCTTCCGCATCGTCTCCATACCATTTCTTTACGGCTGACTGATAAACACTTCGCGTGAGCGCACCATTCTCAAGCAGGCCGCCGTAGCCTGACTCCTCACTATTCCAACCTGCCAGCAGGGGAACTTTTGCCTGTTCGCCGGATTCATAGATAGCCAGTGGTGCTTTAGGAAAAAAGTACCCATCTAGGGTAGCGGAAAACCGGAACGGGCCATACCGGTTGGCAGCCTCCAGCAAGGTATCGGCCGGAAGCTTACGAAGTTCTTCAAGTGTGGTGGCATTTAATGTTTTGGCAAAAGCCACACCATTCGCTTCTGCATCAGTCAATGGTACGGCTGACAGGGTTCCCAGTACGGAACCGCTTTCTCCGATGGCACCGGCAATCAGGTCCCTGGAAAGCGGTGAAGCCATCTGGGCACTGACGGCAACGGAGCCGGCCGATTCACCGGCTATGGTTACCCGTGAGGGATCACCGCCAAACGCTGCAATATTATCATGTACCCATTTCAGGGCGGCTGCCTGGTCCAGCAGCGCGTAATTCCCGGATGCCTGGTGGACTGATTCCTTTGTCAGTTCAGGATGGGAGAAGAAGCCGAATACGCCCAGCCGGTAATTCACGGTAAGCGCCACAATCCCTTTTTGCGCCATGCTTTCGCCATCATAGCGCGGCTCCGATCCATCT
>DATAHC010000427.1:0-6761 GCA_036263415.1 Flavisolibacter sp. | reverse complement strand
GGCCAGAAAACTGGAAACCACCTACCACGAGGTGCTCAACAGTATCCACCCGCACCCTACCATCAGCGAAAGCATCAAGGATGCGATCGAGGTAGCCTATGGCGAGGCCATCCATCTATAATCATACTAATGGTTTTCTCTATAAAAAGGACTGAAAATGCTTCAGTCCTTTTTTTTCACGTTTTGATTAGCTTTCTTTACCGGCCAAACATAACTGACACATTTTAACGTTCATACACTATGAAAAAGATCGTTGCACTGCTTACTGCTGTTTTATTTGCTTTCATGGTACGCGCACAGGAAGCGCCGGACCCCTCTCATATCGCCATAAAATGGGCACCCGCCGGCCTGGCACTCGGAAGCCTGAACCTGCATGCGGAGTATAATTTCGGCAAAAGCTCCCTGACCGCCAAGATCGGTATTCCCGTTTCTGCCAGCCAAACCATTACGTATGATGGCAAGGATGCCGACTTCAATATGAAGGCTACCTCTTTCCTGGCAGGTTACAGAACCTACCTTTCTAAAAAGCATATGCGCGGTCTTTATTTCGAGCCCTATTTTAAATATGTGCACCATACCAGTGAAGGCCGGGGAACCGGTGATCTGAGCGGTCGCAGCGTCATATTCGACTTCACGAACGATTATAACGGCGTGGGCGTTGGTGCCCAGCTGGGCGCCCAGTTCCTGATCGGCAACCATTTTGTGATCGATCTGTTTTTCCTGGGACCCGAGATCAACTCAGCCCGTAACAATTTCAAAGCTGTAGAAGCCTCCAATCTTATTCCTTGGAGCAATATCGAAGCCAGCGATGCGGAAAGAGACATCCGTGATTTTATCGATGATATCCCTTTTATCCGTAATAAAACGACTGTGATGGTAGATAAGAATAATCATACGGTTGCTGCCGATTTCAAAGGCGCCTTACCGGGCTTTCGTGCTGGTCTTTCTATCGGCTTTGCCTTTTAATAACGACTATACAATCGGTATCCCTTACTAGTCGGGTATCGAGAAAAAAACAGCAGGTCATGCCTGCTGTTTTTTTATGTATTATGGAAGCCAATCAAAAGCCTCACCGGCTTATGATAGGTATCGTGATTCTTAATTCGAAAAGACTTTTTTCAGGATATCGCTTGTCCGGGCCATGGGGTCTTTCCGGATTTTTTGCTCTTCCTGTGCCACCTGATGAAATACTCCGGCCAGGGCTTTCTCCGTAACATAGGCGACCAGGTCAGGATTCACTTTATCAGTCGAGAATTTATTGTACGTAGTGAACATCGTATTCCAGTACTTGGTGGCATCCACTTTTTGAAGCGAAGCTTCTATAATAGGGCGAAACGCTTCTGTCAGAGAGGCTACGGTTTTATCTTTCAGGTAGTTGGTGGCCGCAAAGTCTCCTCCTTTCAAAATACCCAGGGCGTCCTGGAAATTAATCTGTTTAATGGCCGCGATGAATATGGGAGCTACCTTGGTGGAAGCATCTTCCGCCGCGCGGTTCATGGAAAGGATGGCATTATCTACCTGTTTTCCCATTCCCAGCGTGCGCAGTTTGCTTTCTACTTTTTTGGCTTCCTCCGGCATCAGGATCTTGATGGCGGCATCTTTAAAAAATCCATCAACTGCAGACAGCTTTTGACCAGCATTATTACTGCCCACATTCAGGGCTTCCTTCAGGCCACTGATAATATCTTCATTACTCAGGCCGGTCTTGCCGGGGCTTTTTAATACATTCTGTATAGCACTGTTTCCGGAAGAGTCTTTTTTACCGGCATTTTTAATCAAGCCTTTCAGGCCTTGTGCATCCATTGCCTGGAACAACACAAAAGAAGCAAGAAGCAGAGTCAGTTTTTTCATAGATCAGATTTTTCGGTACTTAAAAATAATCACGCGGAACTTAAAACGCAGTTAAATTACACTTGTTATTGCACAATTCATATGGTCAGTATCTGGGAAAAAGAAACCTTTTTTGCTCCGCAGGATGTTGTTATTGCCGGGAGCGGCTTTGTGGGTCTATGGTCGGCCTTCTACCTGAAGAAGAAAAATCCGGATCTTAGAATAACCATCCTGGAAAGAGGATGGATCCCTACCGGGGCCAGTACGCGGAATGCCGGATTTGCCTGCTTCGGCAGCCTGAGTGAACTGATTCACGATGGTCAGCAAATGGGTACCGACCACATGCTGGAGCTGGTAGAACTGCGCTATAAGGGACTGGAGCGCATCCAGAAATATTTTTCCAAAGAAATCGATTTCGACCTCTGCGGCGGCTATGAACTGTACGATCAGGATGCCACATCGAAAGGACAGCTACAGGAAAACATTGCCTACCTGAACTCGCTGCTGAAACCGATTACGGGCAGCAAAAAAACTTACCGCTTAGCAGATAGCCTGATCGATCTTTTCGGTTTTGGTAACACAAAGCACCTAGTTCGCAATACCCTGGAAGGATACCTGCACTCCGGCAAGCTTTTGAAGGCGTTACTGCAGGTGGTTCAGGGTCTGGGTGTTCAGGTTTTCTGCCAAACGGATATCCGGAACTTCGAAAAAATGGGCGATTCTATTGAAATAGAAACCAATCAACCGGTTCGCTTTCAGACCAAACGTCTTCTGCTCTGTACCAATGCTTTCACAAAAGCCCTGTTTCCGGAGATCGATATCGTACCGGCCCGTGGCCAGGTTATTCTAACCTCCCCAATTAAGGACCTGCCCTGGCAGGGAACCTTTCACTCCGATGAGGGCTTTTATTATTTCCGGAACCTGGGCAACAAAGTGCTCTTGGGTGGGGCCCGAAACAAAGCTTTCGATGCAGAAGCCACCACCAACATGGAAACCTCCGATTTTATACAACAGGAGCTCGAAAACTACCTGGATACGGTAGTCCTCCCACACTATAAGGGACACTATTCCATTGAGCACCGATGGGCAGGCATCATGGCCATGGGCAGTGAAAAGATGCCCATAATCAAAGAGCTGCAGCCACAGGTATATTGTGCCGTGCGCATGAGCGGCATGGGTGTAGCGCTGGCGCCTATCGTTGGTCAGAAAGTAGCGAAGATGATTGGTTGAAGGATGGAAAGTGCTTTATGATTATTACCAGTCAGAATTATGTCAGATGTCAGATTTCAGATGTCAGATATGGGGGTCGCCTATTTGGCATTCTTTCCTTTTGGCATCAATGCCTTCCTACTGGCATCCATCATTCCTTCATTTCTGCTGGCATCAGTTAACTAAGTTATCATGCTAAACATGACAAATCCATTCCCCTTTTCGGAGTGTCTAAGAACTATTGGAAAATGAATTCGTGCTATTGAATTTCCCCTTCCGGCTACAAAGCTAGATTGCTGAAAAGAATCAGCTACCAATCAGGGATAAACAAGGATAAACAGGGAGAAAAACGGAGAAAGAAGGAGAAAAGGGATATCCTATAAAAATGGCTATGGTAGGAAAAGCCTGTTCCCGAGTTCAGGCCGTCATTGCGAGGAGGAACGCTTAAAGTCCCGTCTTTAGCGGGAACGAAGCAATCTCCCGCACCATAAGACGCCCCTACGCCCGAACAATAAATAGGAAAAGACCGGATCTAAAACGCCCTACTTCTTACTGATCGCTGATTGCTGATTTTCCTTGCTGATTGCTGCTCGCTGATCTTGCCCTACTGATTCCCTGCGAAAAGCACCATTTTATCGATAACCCCTCCTGCCCGGAACGTCCCCAATCTAATATGAGCATCAAACTGCTGCTAAATATAGAAATAGGAACCCCTAAGGAAAACCCTCCTTTCCTCCTTCTTCTCCTATAGTCTCCTAGCCCATCCTTCGTTGTAGAAGCATAGTGAAAGCATACCACTCCCATACCCCCTCCATAGCGCTCCCATACCCCAGCCATAGCGCTCCCATACCCCAGCCATGGAGGAACCATACCGGTAAGGGGATTCATATGAGAAGAAATTCTACTGCAATTACAGAAGCTGGGAGGAAATGAGATCGGGTGAAACACCCTTTCACCTTGCTTTCCATATGGCTTCACTATGCTTTCACTAGGTAGTCACTACGAAGGATGAGGCATGGCGATGAGTGATCAGTGATGAGTGAGGAGTGGGCGTACCTGGATACGGTCTTTCTTTACGATAGGTACCACCTCAAGCGAGATTGCCGCGCTGCGCTCGCAATGACGGTCTGTACTTTGGATCGGTCAGTTCTTACGATAGTTAGCATGTACCAGATCCCTCCTTCGTCGGGATGACAGCGAAGAAGTCAGAATGACAGCGAAAAATTCAGTAGGATAAAACAAAGTAAAAGGTTAGAACTAAACAGATGACTGTAAAGTAGGATATGATGGAAGCCTGTCAAAGTCTCCTCTTATTCTCCTCCTTCTCCCTCTTAGGGCCAGCCCTTTGAATGAAGGAAAGGTAGCCACAAAGCAGTACGCTGCGCAGCAGCCCTCCTTTTCTCTCTTTCTTCTCCTATACCCTCCTAGTCCTGTAGCTCTTTTACGCCAGCAGTAGTAAAGGAAATGCCCGATACCCGTAAAGATGTATTCTCCTTAGCTCCTTAGCTCCGGGCGAAATAAAACCGCGAAGCGGTCGTGGCGAAGCCATCCTCTGCGCCCTGGCGCCTCCGCGTGAAACCTAAACGGCGAAGCCGTCTCCGTGGAACTCTGTGCCGCAGTGACTCCGTGGTAAATCAGTACGCCAGAAAACCAATGTCTGAAGTCTGACATCTGATAGCTTTCCTCAGAGTTTCACAAACTTCACGCGGATCTTCTCCCCTTCCTGGTCGGCCTGCAGGTAATAAATTCCGGGACGCAGGCTGCTGACATTGAATTTCTGCGTGGTAGCGGTGATAGGCGTAGAACTCAGTACCGATCCGTTCATATTTATGATCAGTGCGTTCTTGCCGATCCAGCTGGCATTACAGGTAAGTGTCAGCTGACTGGCAGCCGGGTTGGGATATACTTTCAGGTCTATGGCTACAGGCAACTCTTCCAGAGGAGCTGCTTCCATCCATGGAACGTCGAGGCCTCTGCTGGCTAAGATGCTGCTGCGGGGACCGCCGGAGGCGAACAGGGAGCGCATGCGCTGCTTCTGGCCTTCCGTGAACAGGTTCAGGCAGGCATCGTTGGTATAATCCATGTAATTCATATACATGTCACCGGTAGTGCCATTGCTGCAGGAGGAACGAAAGCCGGAGGGGCATCCGGATGTAAAATTGCCCTGTTTCGGGGTATCACCCACCAGGTCGTCGCCGCAATAGCTATCGCCCCAGATGTGCAGTAAACCCAGCCAATGGCCTGTTTCGTGAACCACCGTACGGCCCATATTGAATGCCCCGCCTACATTGATCGTTCCAAAGGCGGAAAGTGCCACCACAATACCATCCTTATCAGCCGGTCCGCCGGGTACGCTGGAGTAAGCCAGGGTAGACTGCAGATTACCCACCCATATGTTCAGGTAATAGCGGCTATCCCAGGCATCATCTCCACCCTGCGCGGAGAACTTGATTTTATCGTCCATTCTCCAGTAGGACGTGTTGGTGGCTTTACGAACGATCCCTGAGGTAGGCCGCCCTTTGGGGTCGGCAGTTGCCAATGCAAATTCAATCTGCACATCCGCCGCCACTTCCTTGAAGCGATCCGGCGTATTCGAGGTATCGGCGTTGGTTCTTCGGAAATCACGATTCAGCGCATCGATCTGGCTTTTGACCATTGCGTCCGAAATATTTTGAGCAGCATTATTATATAATACGTGAACAACTACGGGTATTTTGTAGACCGGCTGATTACCGTTCTCTTTTGTACCGATGGCTGTAACAGGAAGTGATTGAAGCTGTTTGTCGATGAAGGCTTGTATATGCTGTAAGCGGGCCTGAAGGTCTGGTTGCACCATTTTCTGGGTTTCCAGGTAAGCAGAAGAGGTGCATTCGCGTTGCGCCAGTCCGATAGATGAAATAAAAATGCAGATACCTAATAATATCGTCCTCATAGTTCCAGGGTTTGTAGGTAGCCACAGGCATAGGGATCAAGGCGATCTTTAACCGGATGATTGGTAAGAGGTTACGATAGGAACGAATAAGAAATTCCGAGGTATTGGAAACAATTCAGAGGGACGGTTCTATAAAATTTGGGGAGATTTTTGAAAGGATACGTCGGAGAGATGCCTCAAATATAGAATCCAGTTTCCAGAATTCAAAGCATGTAAAATATTTTGTTTAACAAAAACACAGTTCAGCCAACCCTTATTTTTGTCCGATGAAAAAAGCGTTAGGCATTTTCTCTCTTCTGGCCAGTATTTTATGGGTTGGTTGCAATGGCACGGACACCACCACTACGGAAGGTTCTGAAACCAAAGTCTCGACTCCGGTCCTCTCCTATAGTGTCATTTCGGTATTGCCGCATGATACTTCTTATTTCACAGAAGGCCTGGAATTTTATAATAATACGCTCCTGGAAAGTACCGGCAATTATGACGGACGCTCCAAGCTGGTGAGGAAAGATCTGTCTACCAATAAGGTGTTGAATAGTGTAACACTCGATCCGAAACAGTTTGGAGAAGGCATTACCGTATTCCGGGATACCATCTACCAGCTTACCTATAAGGAAAGAACTATCAATGTGTACGCAGCAAAGGACCTGAGAAAGATCAAGGAGATGCCGTATAACCTTGAAGGATGGGGTCTGACCAACGATGGGAAAAGCCTGATTGCCAGTGATGGCAGCAGCAATCTGTATTTTTTCGAACCAGGTACGTTCCGCCAGTTACGGGTGCAGGCCGT
>DATAHC010000426.1:0-5437 GCA_036263415.1 Flavisolibacter sp. | reverse complement strand
TGTCCTGCCTTACATATGGCAGGATCCGCATCAGGCCAATGCTGCCATTGCTTAATTCGACCTCCTTTTCCAATACGTTCTGGTCGCGGACAACGGTCAGTATATTATTGACAAAATCTTTATTGTTCCTGATGTTCGTTGAAATATGCTCAATGGGACGTCCGATGTCCGATTCAATAAGATTGATCATCTTCACCGCCACCGGGTTGAATTTGCGGATACGGAGGTCACGGTCCACAAACAACTGGGCAATCTCCGTGCTGCGGAAATAGTTATTCAGGTCGTCATTCAGTTCTATCAGCTCCTTGATTCGTAACTGGTGCTCGGTGTTGAGCGTATGCAGTTCTTCGTTCAGCGACTGCAACTCCTCATTGGAACTTTGCAATTCTTCATTGGCGGAAAGCAATTCTTCATTGGAGCTCTGGAGCTCCTCATTCGCCGTCTCCAGGCTTTCCACCGCCATCTGCAGGTTGGTTCGTGTTTCTTTCAGCTCATCTTCCAGCTCGTTGATATAAGCCGACGATTCATGGGAATGCTCGGGAGTATATTCCGAAGCGCTTTTGAGCAAAGCGGTATGCGCTTCCCCGATCACGATCATCACCAGGCCCTCCCGGGTAGCCGGCTTTACGATCAGGTTCAGGCTTTTATCTCCCTCCTCATGCCGCACGCGAATATGATGGAGCGTGATCTTCGAATTTTCCTTTATGGATTTACGGATGGCCGAATTCAGTGCTGCTGACAATTCGCCGGTCACCATCTTCAGGATATTGAGGTGAACGATCTTGTCGGGAAGCGACAGGTACTTCTTGAAATCCCCCACAGCTTCCTTCACCTCGAAATTTCTGTCCACATAAATGGCCGCAAAACCATATTCCTCCGTGAGGATATTTTTGAAATCATCGTTCAGGTCTTTGATGGCCGTTGTTTCCCTGGTGCCGCTATGGCGTTGTTCGCGCTGGGCCTTGTAGGTTTGCGCTGTGGGAATGCGGTCGGGATGGTAACGGTTGTCATTCGTAACCTTCCGGAAGATCTTCCATTTACCATTGATCTCCTCAAAGCCTTCGCGTATGGTAGCCGGCACTTCGCTGGGGCCCAGGAACAGGAAGCCGCCCGTATTCAGTGAGAACTGAAGGGTGGACAATACCTTCCGCTGCAGGATCTGATTCATATAGATCAGCATATTACGGCAGGTGACCATATCGTTCTTGATGAAGGGAGGGTCTTTCAGAATGTTATGACGCGCAAAAACGATCTGCTTCCGGATCCTGGAATGGATGATGAGGTTATTCCCTTCTTTATTGAAGTATCGTTTTACTAATTGGGCATCCAGTTCCGCCACGCTTTGAGCCGGATAGCATCCTTTTGCTGCAAACTCAATCGAATCAATATCAAGATCGGTAGCGAATATTTTTACATCCAATGTCCGGTTCGATTGCTGCAGGATATCGTCTATCAGTATAGCAATGCTGTACGCCTCTTCCCCGGTACTGCAGGCGGTAACCCACACTTTGAGCACCTCATCGTCTTGTTTCGATCGGATCAACTCCGGGATCACTTCATTCCGTAACAGCTCGAAAGCCGCCGTATCGCGGAAGAATTTGGTAACGCCGATCAGGAATTCTTTTCCCAGGAGCTTGCATTCCTCCGAGGAGCCACGCAGGTGTTCCAGGTATTCCTGGAATTTTTTATAGCCCAGCATACCCATGCGACGGCCGATGCGCCTCAGTATGGTCGGGGTCTTATAATTATTGAAATCGTAGTGACAGCTTTTTTCGATCAGCTTGAGCACCTCCGGTAAAGAAGCTTCATCAGGACGGCCTTCGGTAGCGATGCGGATGGGACGTTCCTTGATATAGGTAAAGATCTCTTCCGGCATCAGTTCGGGAGCCAGGATATAATCTGCAAACCCGGTAGCGATGGCGCTGTTGGGCATGCCATCAAATTTAGCCGTAAGCGGATCCTGAACCAGCACCATGCCTCCGGCGTGCTGAATGGATTCGATCCCTTTGGTACCATCCGTTCCGGTTCCGGAAAGAATGACGGCTATGGCTTTCGAGCCCTGGTCTTCTGCCAGGGAATGTAAAAAGGTATCTATCGCCGTATTGGGCGCTTTCTCAAAATTCTTTGCTCCCAACTGCAGTGCGCCATTGGCAATTGACAGGAGTTTATTGTTCGGGATAACGTATACAAAATTCTTCTCCACCCGAACGTTATGACCGGCTTCCACCACCTTCATATTGGTGTGCTTGGACACCAGTTCTACCAGCAGGCTTTTATAATCGGGTGACAGGTGCTGAATAATGATGAAGGAAAGATTTCCATTGGAAGGCATGTTATCGAAGAACTCGTGAATGGCTTCCAGTCCGCCGGCGGAGGCGCCGATAGCGATAACATAGTGATCATTGTTCGGTAAAGGGTTACTGTTGTTCGTGCTCATTCTAGCATTCAGGCAAGCGGTTGCCGACCATTTAAATTACTAAATCTTTAATTATAGAACTTATTGAGTGTAAATTCTACAATGAAATTCCGGAATTGTTCTGCCACATCCAGTTCCGATTCTTTCCAGGGCAGCGAGGTCTTTTCCACGATCTGCTGCCATTGCTGAAAGGAATTTCTGGGATGGTATTTCTTACCATCGCTTTCAAACGTGATGGCTTCATTGGGATTTCCGCCCCAGTTCACCCGCTGCAAAGCCTCACCACGGAAGGCAATAATGTAATTGCCCTTATCCATCTGTATGGGCAGAGCCAGGATGCCGCTGGCTTTATCGGCATAGGCTTCAGCCGGCTCGAAGACGGCCGGAAGCTGAGGCTGATGATACAGGCGATGCGTATTGCCGGACTGAAGCCACAGGATCAGGTCTTCGATCTCATTATCATTCGGCGTATTACCAAAGGAATTGATTACGTTATTCATAGCCACCGTTACTCCGTCTGCATTGAGCAGCTGAAGGATGTTTTCCTTATTATCGTAAAGACCGGAAATGATATCGGTATGCCGGTAGATATTCTCGACAAGCTGGCTGTGTAATTGCTGCATTTCCGTTTTATACCGGTATAGATCCTGATTTCCCATCGCGGCTACCTTGGTAGAGATCATATCGGAAAGCAACTCGAATACAGAGCACATTTCAAAGCTCAGGTATTTAGGAGTTCGGTGATGACAGGCGATCAGTCCCCATAACTGGCCGTCCTTCAGGATCCGGGTAGACATGGAAGCCATCACTTTCATGTTCCTCAGGTACTCCAGGTGCACGCCCGCTACGCTGCGTAGATTGCTGTCGGACAGGTCGGTGAAAACATTTGTAGCCGGATTGATCACCGGATAGAGCCTCACCGCTTCGTATTCGGTGGTAGGTATCAATCGGTAGGGCGTTTTTTTATAAAGTTCACGGGCCTGCTTCGGAACATCGGATGCCGGAAACTTAAGACCCAGGTAGCTGTCCATCTCCGGCTCCCTGATCTCGGCGATCACATCGCCATTCCAGTTCTCGTCGAACTGATAGATCATGATCTTATCGAAACCGGAAACTCTTTTCAACTCGCGGATGGCCAGCATGCAGGTTTCCTCCGCCGATTGAGCAACCTCAATAGAGGCCATTACATACTTGAGATTCTGATAGACATGTATGAAGGAATCTTCTTTCAGGTTTTCGCGGTTCTCCTTTTCCACTTCCATGATAAAGCAGCGATCCTGCGGTTTGATCGTAGCCAGGAATTTACCACCCGGGAACGTAAATACAAAAGGAATGCGACTGGTAACCGTACCATCGAACCGCTGTTGCAACTGGATGGCCTGTTCTTCCGGTACATACTTCGTCAGAGGGGTTTTCAATGCATCTTTGATGGAAACCCCCAGCAATTCATTCACATTTTCGCTTCCCTGTACAATTTCAAGCGTCTGGCGGTCGATCACCAGTAAAAAGCCGTGCGGCTGTATAAGATTCGTCTGATGCAATGGAACCTTACCACAAAATTCCGCATCGTTGTTTTTGATATTAGTCATGAGCAAGAGAAGCTTTTATCCAGTTTTCAAATTGCAGGAAGGTATCATTAGCCGCTTCTACGATTGGGCCGGCTTCCTCCTGTGCATTCAGTACCTGCAGCAGTTCCGTCCACCTGATACCTGTTTGGTCGCCATACCCATTAAAATAATTCAGCTGGCGATGCGATATAGACAAACCGGGATTTTTCAGGAGCATTTTAGCGATTACTCTTCCGCCAAGACTGGATCCCTCTGCCACGTACAACGCGCCAAAAGCCTGTGCTTTCGTTTGCAGCACCGGTAACTGATAACAGATAGCCGGATAGGCGAAGGCAACCGGCAGGGCACTCAGATCCTCTATCAGTAAGCGGGAGTTTCTGCGAAGCCTGATATCGGCCAGATCGTCTGACGATAACAATTCCTGAATCTGCTTTTCAAGCGGGTGAAAAAAGCCGTAGTACATCCGGAGTAAGGAAGCATAGGTTTCCATATCAGAAATTCCGGACAAGTGTGGAAGCAGGAGTGTTTCAGCCTCCGTATGGCGCGTAAGGGTTTGCTGCTTCAGTAGTTGGGCTACCGAATCTAAGGTTAAGGGCATCAGTAAAATTAAGCATCTGACCTTTAAAAAGCTCCCTGAAGGAAAAGAAATTGTAAATCTTAACCTCTTGTTTCATCTCCTATCTTTGTTTCATGAGCGCACAGGAAACGAAAGCCAACCAGGTCTCCCTGAAGGACCTGGTTGAAAAAACGCAGCATCATCTGACTAAGATCTATGAAGGAGGCGGTAAAAAAGCCATAGCCAAACAAAAAGAAAAGAACAAGCTCACGGCCAGAGAACGCATTCAGTACCTGATCGATAAAGGATCTTCATTTGTAGAGATCGGTGCCTTTGCCGGCTTTGAGATGTACGAGGAATACGGCGGATGTCCGGCGGCCGGAACCGTATCAGGAATTGGTTACATAAGTGGAAAACAGTGCATAATTGTGGCGAATGACCAAACCGTAAAAGCAGGTGCCTGGTTTCCCATCACGGGTAAAAAGAACCTGCGCATGCAGGAGATCGCTTTGCAGAATCATTTGCCGGTCATTTACCTGGTGGACAGTGCCGGCGTATTTCTTCCCATGCAGGATGAGATCTTTCCTGATAAGGAACATTTCGGAAGGATTTTTTATAACAATGCCCGGATGAGCGCGCAGGGCATTATTCAGATCGCCGCTGTTATGGGTGCCTGCGTAGCAGGTGGTGCATACCTGCCCATTATGAGTGATGAAACACTGATGGTGGAGGGCGCCGGATCGATTTACCTGGCAGGGCCTTACCTGGTAAAAGCAGCCATTGGGGAAGATGTGGACAGCGAAACGCTAGGAGGCGCCGTAACCCATACGGAGATCTCGGGAATCGCCGATTATAAATTCAAAACGGAAGAAGAATGCCTGGACCAGGTAAAGCGGA
>DATAHC010000425.1:0-10960 GCA_036263415.1 Flavisolibacter sp. | reverse complement strand
CTTTGAGCGTCGAAGCTTTCCAGTTTGACCGGAAGCGGCGTCGCTTTATTAAAACTTCCGTTGTTCAGCCAGAATTCAGAAAAATCCTTGACCTTGAATTCGGCATAATAACCCTTGTCAAAAGGCACCTTGGCAACATTTACCGATGGTATGAAGAGCCAGGTCCCCTGGTCATTATCACTGATGGTTCCATTCTCAAATGCATCATTGGCATCACTGTATTTTGAAATTCCCAGTTCATAGGCGCTGGTAGGTTTGGAGCAAATAGAACAACCGGTTGCCTGGATCAGCCTTTCTGCTTCACTATCCAGGAAATAGAACCGTACGGTAACCGAATCGGCCAGAACCTGATTCGCCGGCTTGATGGTAATATTCCGGTCATGGTAATATTGCGAGAAATCATAACGCACCGGTGCCGTATTGATATATGCCTGTACATCCGTGGCGCCCAGATTCTGATTATTGGGTTGCAGGGAGGCTACCAGCTTTCCACCGCTGGTGAAATCGATCCAGCTGTTTCCGGAAACGGTCTGCGTCAATGGACTACCTAAGGTGGCTCCGGAATAGATACCCATGGTATTATCATAAATATGAATATCGTCAACAGCTATACCTTCAAGAGACAGGCCGGGATCGGAAGAAAACACAAAGCGCAGTCTCAGATTGGTGAGTCCGGCAGGCAGTGCTATGGTGGCAGCATGCCATTTGGCATCATCCTGTTTGCTCCACAGCTGCTCGGCAGCATTGTTATACCAGTTGGTGCCGCTCCCGGCGGATCCTAATTTGGTCCAGCTGATGCCATCGGCTGAGTACTCAACCCAGGCCCCGTCGCAGTAATAAGGCGTACAATCCTCAATATTCAGCGCCAGGCTGAAGCTTAGTGTAGGCATTGTAAGTCCTGAAATATTATAACAAGGGGAATACAGGTAGGAAAGCTCGTTATTGTTATAGCTGCCGGTCAGGCGGGTCTTCCACGCTTTGGCGCCACTGGCAGCTCCATTGATCTGCTGGGAAGCAGGTGTTCCATATTCCCATGAATCATGTTTTCCTTCTGTATACCATGAACCGGATCCCGCCTCAAAATTCTGCAGGTAAGGGAAACTGGAAATGACCGGCGAGTTCATTACAGCCGAACGGCTGGTATCGTTATCATGGAACGTGTCTCCCGGAAGATCCACTATCGATTCGATCTGGTAGGGTCCTGGTACGGAAAGATCTGCCGTTGTGGTAAAGGTATAGGCGAGGCTCATATTTCCTGAAAGGGATGGAATGGTTTCCGATATCCAGGCCCCTCCATTGATCCGGTACCGTACGGGAATGGAATTGATGACGGAATTGGAACTGTTTCGTACGGTCACGGTTATGGGTGTACTGCTGGTCAATGCGCAGCTGGAAGTTAAGGGAGCGTCGATGCTGAGCAGCTGCAGGTCATTAAAAACTTCATACAGGCGCACATCGTCGAAGCTGTAACCGGCTGCATTCTCTTTATCGGTAGCGGCAAAATATCCAAACTGACCCCAGCGCACCTGGAAGCTGGTTCCGAAATTCTGACCGGCCGCGATGAGCAAGTCCGAAAGCTCGATACTGCCCGACCGCTTATAAAAGCCGGCATCTTCCTGGTTGGCATACAGATCGTAGGCTAAAATCCAGGGCTGGGTATCATTGGCGCGTATCCAGACTTTGTTACCGGCACCTGGTATTTGACCATGATTCAGGTACTGGAAGTCCAGGCGGATATCATTTACCGAAGCGTTATAATTTGACAGGTTGAAGGTGCCATACAGGTAGTTCGTATTACCGGGCAGCGAGTTCGGATCCAGGTACTGGCCGGCGTCCAGGGTCAGCGCTTTGGTACCGGAATACGCTACTCCGGAATTCAGGAAACTGCGGAGCCTACCGTCGGTGGTACTATGACTGAAATCATAGCGGTCCAGCCCGTTAAGCCCGGTGGTATCCCTGTTATACAATGCATTCACAGCGGTTTCCATATTATCGAGAAAAGCCGTGGTAAGGTTCAGTGGCTGGTTATCCAGCTGCCGTACCAGCCGGTAGGCTGTATTATTTTCAGTTACGGGATCGGTTGTATGATTCATGACCTGAACGATCAGC
Organism: Flavisolibacter sp.; assembly: GCA_036263415.1. Classification (GTDB taxonomy): domain Bacteria; phylum Bacteroidota; class Bacteroidia; order Chitinophagales; family Chitinophagaceae; genus Flavisolibacter. Next base: position 8,851 of record DATAHC010000425.1, on the reverse strand, counting down.
GCATAATCACCCGGAAGGGATAGATCAGCCGGAGTAGCAAATACATGGGTATAGGTAGCGCCTCCTGCCAGTGGTGTAGAAACCGATTCGGTAACCCAGCTGGTGCCTCCGTCTATAGAATACCGTACATCAAATCCTGTTACGGGCGCATCATCCAGGTTTTTGACCCGGATACTGATGGAGGTTGAAGCAGTTAAAGCTGTGGAAGTTAACTTTCTTCCGGAAGTAGGTGCCATCACCGCATCGAGTGACAGGTCGTTATCTGAAATACTGCCGGTGCAGGTGCCAGAATTGGGCTGGCGGGAAATGGCTATAGCCCGGGGACCGGGCTTCCCTCCGATGCGGGCTCTTACGGTAACCCAGTAAACACTGTCCTTTGATAAGCCGCTGAACGTATAGCCTGTTCCTGCGGTCGTAGCAACGGGTTGCATTTCGCCCCCTTTCAGAATCATTACTTCATAATCTGTAGCACCGGTAACCGTGGTCCAGTTAAGATTGATATAGCCTTCACATTGGTTGGCTGCCAGCGAAACGGCCGGCTGCGCCAGTATGGTAAAAGGATTACTGATGCTGGTTTCTCCTGTGCCGTCCTTCGTGATTCTCACCAGGCCCTGAGCGGTGGGAATATTCGGAACCCACCAGGTAAAGATGGAGCGGTCTATGGCAACATTGCTGGCCACCGTATTCCAGCTGGCACCATTATCAGGCGAAAAGGAGATCGTTGCCGTGCCGCTGGTATAGCCGTTTGCTTCCCAGTTGATCTTAGCCATATCGTAGGCATTGGTACTGGGTGCCAGCGTCTCTCCACCGGCAGGGGACGTAAGTTGAAGTTGTACAGGAATGATATCATACACCAGGAAATAGTCCTGCGAGGGATTCTGATTGATAGCAGTGCCCTTTACACTCAGGGTATACGTACCGGCCCCGGGGTTATCAATAACCACCTGTTCTATATTGTTGATATGATCTGCCCCGTTGGTTGCTACATTGCCTACATTGGCCACAGCCGTATCAAGGCTCCGGGGAAGCACTACCGTACTGGAAGGGTCTGTAACCGTCAGGTCCAGGTCGTTGACCAGGGTCTGCGGACTTAAAACGGAAGCGGCCGGATCGTTCCAGTACAGCATCACTTTCACCTGTGCGGTATTTGCCGGTATGGTAATGGTGTGGTTTGTGGTACTACCCGGTGTTGCGTTAGCTATGAAGTAATGATTTCCTTCCATAATATCAAGGCTCCGCAACAGGTTCATCCATCCAAAGCCGTACTGAAAATCGGGTCCGGGGGCACCTCTGTCAGTAGCGCCATTGCATAGCAGGGCTTTCATAAGTCCATTTGCAGGATTAGCGCCACCATGCAATTGCCGGTAGCGTTCGTAAAGAAGGGCCAGTCCGCCTGCCACGGCCGGAGAGGCCATACTGGTTCCATTATTATACGAATAACCGTTTACCGGCCACGTCGAGGCTACAAATTCACCATGTGCCGTGATCTCCGGCTTGATCCGTCCATCACGTACCGGCCCTCGGCTGGAGAGATAAGCGATGGCCCCGGAATCGGTTGTGGCTCCTACTGCTATTACATTCTTGGCGGACTGATAGCCACCTACAACAGTTCGATAGCTGAAGGCAAAAGGTGCGCAGGTTTCACCACCCTGGTTACCGGCAGCGAAAACATTGGTCAGCTGCGGCAGCTGATAGGCCATTTCGTCCATGATGCGCGACTGCAAGTCATATGTTCCATACAGTCCGCAATCCACCACATCGCCATAGGAATTATTAGTGATCACCATGCCGTAATCCTGCACATAGGCCGCTGCATTCGTCAGGATACCGGAATAGGTCTGGCTGATGATCGTAGCCTTTGACGCGTAGCCGCGGTACAGTTGATTGATATTTCCGGCACCCCCTACAATTCCGGTTACATGCGTTCCATGACCTGCAGCGTTCAGGAAAGAGCGGTTGATCAGGCGGTCGGCAAAGTCCACATGCGACTGTACGTCGGCATTGTCACCGACACCAACCACCACCCCGGCTCCATTCAGGCCTTTACCACCATCGGCAATACTGGCGTTCAGCTGATTGGCTTTCGATCCATAGCGGCTGTTGTATAAAAAAGGCTGATCTCCTTTAGGTGCCGGCTGCACAAATTCAATGAAAGGATAAGAAGCCAATTCCCGGATGCGGTTGGCAGCAATCCGGAGGGAAAGTATACGGTAGGACCTGAAATCATCATTCAACAGATCCACATTTAACGACCGGAGGTTGCTTTCTACTTCGGCAAGGCTGAAGCTTTTCGGAAAGCTGATCCAGAGATCTACGGTCCCGGACACTTTAGAAGCCCATACCGGCACAATTCCTCTGGCCAGGCCTGCCTGCATTTTCTGTTCCGGCTCAATCGGGACAATCGCTTTTACATTCAGTTGCGTCAACAGGGAAGCATTCAGATTACCTTTAACGGTTACTGTATAGGCATTGGAGGACAGGTAATCCATCAGTTCGATACCATTAGCAGCAAGCAGCTGACGCACCGGAGTCGCCGGAATTTTCTGAAACTGCAATACCACTACGGTTTTGTTATTGAAACGCACCGCCTGGCGATTGAAAGAATCGATATACGTAGTGCGCACATTATTCCGGGGCGTAACGACCCGGTTGCCAAACTGTATCGTTTGCGGAATTTGAGCGAAGGCACTATACGAAAGGAAGATCAGGGAAAGCAGCAGGTGGTTCTTTTTCATGTGTATTGATTCTTCCAACCCACAAGAAGGAACCACAGGGGCAGCATTGAAGCTGGGCGGCCATTTCAAGGAATTGGTTGCAGTCTTAAAAGTAGAAAAAATATATGAATAAACTAGTAGGCTACTAGACAGATTGCGCTGTTCCGACGGCAGAACCTACTACTTCGCGGTGCATATGCTGCAAAAAACGGAAAACATCCTGCATATCGCGGGCCGGTTCCATCACCAGCATGAATAATTTGCCTACCTGCCGCAGCTTCGCTTTATTGGTTCCCGTTTGCAGGTATTGCAAAATCTTATTGAACGTAACCGACTCAAAATAAGGTGAATCAGGCCGGTTAATGAAATAGCATTTCAGGGAATCATTTTTAAGGATCATCCGTTCAAATCCCAGTTCAACGGCCAGCTTCCGGCAACGAACCGTGATAAACAATTCCTGCACCGGCGGAGGCAAGGGGCCGAACCGGTCGGTAAGCTCCTGCTCCATCGCCTGCAGTTCTTCTTCAGTTTCGCAGTTGTCCAGCCTGGAATAAAGGCTCAGGCGTTCCGTGATATTTTCCACATACCCATCCGGGATCAGTATTTCCAGGTCGGTATCGATGGTACAATCCTGTACAAAATCATCCTGTCGGGAGATTTCCTCCTTGAATAAGTCCTTGAACTCGGTTCGCTTCAATTCCCGTATGGCTTCCTCAAGGATCTTCTGGTACATCTCGAACCCAATCTCTGCCATGAAACCGCTTTGCTCTCCACCCAGCAGGTTACCTGCCCCACGAATGTCCAGGTCACGCATGGCGATCTGGAATCCACTACCCAACTCACTATGCTGTTCCAGGGTTTGCAGGCGTTTCCGGGAGTCGGTCGGCAAGGTGCTCATGGGGGGCGCCAGCAGGTAACAGAATGCTTTCTTGTTACTGCGCCCCACCCGGCCTCTCAGCTGATGCAGATCACTGAGGCCAAACTGGTGGGCATTGTTGACAATGATGGTGTTGACATTCGGAATGTCCACGCCGCTCTCCACAATATTGGTACAAACCAGCACATCGTATTTCTTATCGATAAAATCCATGATCCGCTCTTCCAGCTCATGGCCTTCCAACTGGCCGTGTGCCCAGCCGATGCTCAGGTCCGGGCAAAGGCCCTGGATGATGGAGGCCATCTCTGCCAGTCCCAGGATCCGGTTGTGAATGAAGAACACCTGACCGCCTCGCTCGGTTTCATAATAGATAGCATCGCGTACAAAATCTTCCTGGTACACCCGTACCTCGGTTTGAATAGGCTGACGGTTAGGCGGTGGGGTATTGATGATGGATAGATCGCGGGCGCCCATAAGGCTGAATTGCAGCGTACGGGGAATGGGAGTGGCCGTAAGAGTCAGCGCATCCACATTGGTTCGAATGGTTTTGATCTTTTCTTTATGCGCCACCCCGAACTTCTGCTCTTCATCAATGATCAGCAGGCCCAGGTCTTTGAACTTCACTTCCTTACCCAATACGGCATGCGTACCGATGATAATATCGATCTTCCCTTCCTCCAGCTTTTTATAGGTTTCCTTCTTCTCTTTGGCCGACTTGAAACGGTTCACATAATCAACGGTAACCGGGAAATCCTTTAAGCGCTCGCTGAAGGTTTTATAATGCTGAAAGGCCAGGATGGTGGTGGGTACCAGCACAGCGGCCTGCTTTCCATCCACAACGGTTTTGAAGGCAGCGCGTACGGCGATCTCCGTTTTTCCGAAACCGACATCACCGCATACCAGCCGGTCCATGGGAGAAGTGGATTCCATATCCTTCTTCACATCGGCGGTAGCCTTGCTTTGGTCAGGGGTATCCTCGTAAATAAAGGAGGCCTCGAGCTCGGTCTGCAAATAGGTATCTGGTGCATGCTGAAACCCTTGCTGGGCTTTTCGCTGCGCATATAGTTTGATGAGGTCAAATGCAATCTCCTTGACTTTCGTCTTGGTCTTTTCCTTCAACCGGTTCCACACGTCGCTTCCGAGCTTGTTCACTTTCGGCACCGTTCCTTCCTTGCCGGTATACTTGGCGATCTTATGCAGCGAGCTGATATTCACATACAGGATATCGCTGTCTTTATACAGGATCCGTACGGCTTCCTGCATTCTTCCATTCACCTCCATTTTCTGCAGTCCGCTGTATACGCCTACCCCATGATCGATGTGGGTGACAAAATCGCCCGGTTGCAGCTCCCGGAGCGACCGGAGTGTCAAAGCCTTATTCTTGTTATAGGCCTGCTTAACCTTGTATTTATGGTAGCGCTGAAAGATCTGGTGGTCCGTATAGCACACCACTTTTTGCTCTTCATCGATAAAGCCTTCATGGATGGAAGTCGCTACGGGATTAAAGGTTATTTCTTCTTTCAGATCCTTGAATATGGTATACAGCCGCTCCAGCTGCTTGGGATTTTCAGCAAACAGGTACAGTTCGAACCCCTTTTGCTCCCATGCCTTCAGATCGTTGATCAGCAGCTCAAACTGCCGGTTAAAGGAAGGCTGGGGACGGGTGGCAAACTCGATCTCCAGCTGATAGGCAGGCGGCCGCTCATGACCGAAATAGACCGTATGCCGGTTATTGAGCTGTTGGAAGAAGGAAGCGCTGCTAATAAATTCTTCCGCATGGACCTCTTTTTTGATCAGTTTATCGTCCTGCTCCTCTTCTTTCTGCTGATCGCGGGTGCCCATCAGGTCCAGGAAAAGCTGAAGGTCTTCTTCTGCGGTCAACAACTTCTCTCTTAAAAGTTCTTCATCCTGGATCCATACCACACTGTTATCGGGCAGAAATTCGAGGATCGATACCTTTTCTTCATCGTCGAACTGGGTATCTACATTCGGAATGATACTTAACTGTAATAGCCGGCGTTCACTGAGCTGGGTCTCAGGATCTACAATACGGATGGAATCGATGTCGTTGCCAAACAGCTCCAGCCGATAAGGCTTTTCATTACCGAAGGAATAAATATCGATAATGCCCCCGCGCACGGCAAATTGCCCTGGCTCATATACAAAGTCCGTTCTTTCAAAACCATAATTCACGAGCCGCTCGAAAAGCTGGTCCGGATTGATCTCATCTCCTGTCTTCAATTGTATCAGGCTGGCAGAAAGCGATCGTGAAACCACTACCTTTTCAAAAAGTGCTTCCGGATAGGTAACCAATATTCCGGCCCGTTGTCCGGGAGCGCCGGAAAACTTCATCAAAGCCTCCGTCCGCAGCATTACATGCGAGGAATGCAGCAGCCGGTAGTTTTTCCGGTTCTTAAATGAGGAAGGAAAGTAATAAAGGTTGAGCGCCTGCGTTAAGTTCTCCAGCGTATTGTGAAAGTACGCTGCCTCTTCAGCATCATTGCAGATGATGAGGTGATTGAGCTGGCTGCAGGACGGGTGTAAAAAAACCCCGGCAGTCACGAACTGGGAAGCGCTGCCGCGCAGATTTTTGGCGTAGACCTTTTGAGGGTCGGACAGCGTAAGCCGGTCCGCCAGGCTGAAAAGGCGGGGTGAATGAAAATACTTTTCCAGCAAACCCTGTACACTCATCTGACGTACAAAGATAGGAGCGATTCCGGAACCAAACACCCATCCGGATGTTGAATAAATGAGTATCTTGCTTGTAACCGAATAACGACCATAAAGAATGAGAACTAAAATTTTTGCAGGAATGGCTGCAATGGCCATTTTGGCAACCTGTTTTTATCTGTTTACCCCCAAGGAAACGGAATCCGTGCGTAATGAAAAAGAAGAGGAAGAAGAAATGGAAGGTGAGAAGGCCGGCTATTTCGAGGCCCGCATGCGGTATGAATACGACATGCTGAAAGATCCGGCTACCGGAACCATTCCCAGAGGCATCTTTGATAAGGAAGTTGAATTTGCCAAAACCTTACCGGTGCGTACGGCAGATTTCCTGCCCCTCACCCCTTTCGGCAGTGCCAAGGAAGCGGCAAATAACAGCTATATCCCGGCCGGACCCTACAATATCGGGGGCCGCACCCGTGCTGCTGCCTATGATGTACGCTATGGGGTGTCCAACAACGTAATTATTGCTGGCTGTGTAAGTGGTGGTATTATGCGCTCTACAGATGGCGGCGTAAACTGGACCCTGGTTACGCCTACCAATAACGATGTTCATAGCTTTACGGCCCTGGCACAGGACCCCAGGCCTGGTTTTCAGGATACCTGGTATGCGGCCGGTGGTGAGTTTGCCGGTAACAGTGCTGCTGAGCTGGGTGCCCCTTACAGGGGCTTTGGCATCTGGAAATCTGTAGACAATGGTGCTACCTGGACGAAACTTGCCACTACTACAGGGACCAGTACTTCGCCCATTGAGACGTTTGATAGCATTTTCGATTATGTTTACCGCATTGTAGTTAATCCCGTAAATGGTGATGTATATGTAGCAGCCTATCAGAGCATCTCCCGCTCCGTTAACGGCGGCGCAACATTTCAAAGTGTTTTTGCTCCAGCAACATTTCCTTCAGCAACAGCAACCAACAGTCAGACTGAAGTTGCTATCAGTTCCACTGGGAAAGTTTTTGTCGGCATTAATGGCGGCTTCCAGACCACCAACCTGCGTGGTGTATGGGTATCTCCTACCGGCGACCTGAACAGCTATACCAGAATTGCCGGCGGTTCCACACTGGGTGTGGATTCCGTGGATGGCTGGAGAGGAAATTCTTATTCAGGCTTTAATTCAGGAGGTACTACCATCTATAACTCCAAGCGCATCCTGTTAGCCGTAGCCCCCTCCAATCCGAATATCGCGTATGTATATTACGAAAATGGCCTGAGCAGTGATGCGCCTTCGCTAAAGCCGGAAGCGGATTTCTTCCGCCTCGACATTGCCGGCAGCACCTATACCTGGAACAACCGCTCCGCCAATATGCCGGACTTCGCCGGTAATAACCTTTCCGGTTCCGATCCGCTCAGTGTTCAGGGTGGCTATGATATGATGGTCAAAGTGAAGCCTAATGATCCCAACTTCGTTGTTATTGGAGGTACCAATCTCTATCGTTCAACAGATGGTTTTGCCAGTGTATCCAATACGGCATGGATCGGTGGTTACCAGAATAATTTCACGTATTCGCAGTATCCCAATAGCCATGCGGATATTCATGAGTTTAATTTTAATCAGAACAATCCTTCTGAGGCTTTATGCGGCAACGATGGCGGCATTCAGTTTACCCAGGATATTCTGGCAGGTACGGTAACCTGGACCCTGCCGGGAAATTATCAAACACTGCAATATTATCGTGTTGATATAGACCCGGGAGAAGGTAGAAATAATTTCGCCGGTGCGGCTCAGGACAATGGTATACGGTTACGCGACAAAGTAGGGATACTGGGTACGGCGGCTGTAGATAGTAACAATCATAAACTCTTTTTCAGTGCAGATGGCACCTGTGTGGCCCTGGCAAAAACCGGGTCTGACGGAAGACAATATTTCTATAGCGGTGTACAGCTTGGCAGGATCGACCGCTTTCGCCTGCCCAGTACATCAGCCACTACTATAACACCGTCCGGACTGACGGCTAATCCGGATTATGGCTCCGGATTTGGTGAATTTGTAACAAATTTTCGATTGGACCCTGACAATACGGAAGATCTTTACTATGTCAATTTCAACCGTCTTTTCCGCACCACGTCGGCTTCTACTGTTACGGCCTCTGACTGGACAGAACTATCGGGAGTTTCTTCAGCCATCAGTCCTGCAAATGGAACTTCCGTAAGCATAAGGGCAATGGCTTTCAGCAGAGGAACCTATGCTACCAGCCATGCGCTTTACCTGGGTACAACCAATGGAAAGATTTACCGCCTGGATGACCCCCGCAACGCTGCCGCTACAACTCAGCCGGTGAACATTACACCTGCCGGATTATCCGGAAACGTACAGGATATTGCTGTTAATCCTAATAATGATGATGAGATTATTGCAGTAGTGTCCAATTACGGAGTAACAAGTATCTGGTTTACCAGAAATGCCAAAAATGCGGTACCGACCTGGGTGAACGCAGAAGGCAACCTGACCCTTCCTTCCGTAAGAAGCTGCGCCATCGTGGTAAGAAAAGACGCGGCCAATAATCCGGTTACAGAATATTATGTAGGTACTTCG
>DATAHC010000424.1:0-1990 GCA_036263415.1 Flavisolibacter sp. | reverse complement strand
AGGTATTCCCGGGCAAACTCCGGGCACCATACCGTGCCATAATGGGCTGCCAGCTGTTCAGAAAGGGTACTTTTTCCGGTAGACTCAGGACCCAGGATCACAATTTTTTTCATCTATGGAAGGGTGTTAAAAAATCGATTGAGGACATGCAAGTGTAAACATTTCTGATCAATTAACAGTTGTGCCTACCTGCAAATGTTTTTTCTGTTCGTGTAAAGCCTTCCGCCGCCATTCCAGCAATCCTGCGATGGCCAGGCCGGTTAGAACTATATAATACACGCTGGTGAAGACAAGGCCTTTCACAAAATAGAGGGGAATGGAGGCCAGATCGGTGGCGATCCACCAGTGCCAGCTTTCCACTTTCTTCTTCGCCATCAGCCACATACCGGTAAAAGCGGTGGCGGAGGCAAAGGCATCTGCCCAGGGAATGGCGCCGGGTGCGAATTTCTGTTTCAGGTAAAAAAGTGCCACGTAAACGGTCACGTAAAAGAAAAGGAAAAAGCCCACCTGTTCCAGCCACTGCCGGCCGCTGGAAAAGGTGATGTGCAGAACGGGGTGCTGCTCCCGGTCTTTCCGAGTCCATAAATACCAGCCATACACACTCATTACCGTATAGTAAAAATTAACGCTGGCCTCTCCCAGGAGGTGGAATTTAAAGCTCAGGTACACATAGATCACGGTATTGACCAGGCCAACCGGATAGACGAGAATATTTTCTTTCCGGGAGAACCACACGCTGGCAATGCCTGTAAAAACGGCCAGGTACTCGAGTAGCGAGGTTTGCTGCATGCCCTGGAGAAACTGGTTCCATATTTCCACTGCACTCATGCCGTGAAGATAAAATTAAAATAGGGGGCGTGTTGTCCGATACCAAACGCCAATAATAAAGCACCCCGAAAGGTGCTTTAAGATGATATCTGAATTAAAAACGGGGCGCTTGATTATTCGGCTTCGGCAACCACTTCCTTTACTTCGGGGATCATACGCTTCATCATGCCTTCAATACCGGCTTTAAGCGTGATCATGGAAGAAGGGCAGCCACTGCAGCTTCCCTGGAGCATCAGGTTCACCACACCATTATTATAGCTTTTGAACTGAATGGCGCCGCCATCCATTTCAACGGCAGGCTTCACATAGTTTTCCAGCAGTTCCTTTACGCGAACCACCACGTCGTCATCGTCCGCACTCACCATATTGCTGCTCTCCTGTTTTACGGTAGCCAGTTCGTCCTCATTGATAACCGCCTTTCCTTCTTCCAGGTATTCCTTCAGAAATTCCCGGATGGCCGGAATGACATCGGCCCAATCCGTATCGGCTGTTTTGGTGAGCGTAACGAAATTGGAGGCGATGAAAACGGATTTGATAAAAGGAAAACCGAATAGCTCCGTTGCCAGAGCAGAGGGCTTGGCCGTTTCAACATCCGGGAAATCAATGCTTTTGCCAGGATAAAGAAGCTTGTTCGCCACAAACTTCATGGTTTCCGGGTTAGGGGTCATTTCCGTATAGATGCTGATGATAGGATTTCCGGTCTTGATCATGTTCTCAAATTGAGAGGCAAATTTACCATAGTTCCTGTTAAAAGGATGCTATGAAACCGTCATTTCACTTGATTTGTATCTAAAAAAGACTGCTGTTGCCCGGAAAGGAGGATCCGGGCCGCTTATTTTTTACAATTAAGGCAAACTACTTATTGCACTTTCTGCGTAAATGCGGATGTTCAAGCCTGTTCAGAAAAAAGGATAAGTAATATTCCTTAGTATCATTAGCATTTGTGGAAGCTTTTTATAATTTTGTAGTCCAATCCTAACTGAAGCCGCCAAATCGTACTTATGAAACTGTTTAACTTGGCTCTTTCTACCTGGCGGGGAGCCTCTTACAAACCCGCACTGCTGAAATCAGGTTTCTTCCTGATGTTCTTAGGGCCTGTCTTTTCTTTTTCCCAGGCCGTTACGGGTATTATCACCGATTATAACGGGTATTGGAAAACACA
>DATAHC010000423.1:0-5407 GCA_036263415.1 Flavisolibacter sp. | reverse complement strand
ATGTTCACATCCAGCAGGCAAATATCAGGGGTACGCTTCAGGAATTGCTCCCAGGCAATTTCACCGTCCGGACAATTCACGACCTCATAACCTTCCTCCTCCAGGTTGTCTTTAATGATGAAGCCCATTTGCAGGTCGTCTTCCGCCAGTAGCACGCGTGTCTTTTTTTCCATGGCTGCGTTGTTAGCTCAAAGGTAATTTAACCTGGAAATCGCTGCCGATACCCGGAATGCTTTCTACCCGGATGGAGCCGTGATGGCTTTGGATGATGCGCTTCACAAAGGCCAGCCCCAGGCCGAAGCCGCGAACGGCCATTTGCTCACCATGCGGGATGCGGTAGAACTTTTTGAAGATGCGGTCGCGATATTTCTTTTCAATGCCGGTGCCGTTGTCGCGTACGGACAGCACAATGGTGCCGTTCTCATTGGCCGTGCTGATAATGATGCGGGGGTTTTTGGAGTATTTGATGGCATTCTCCACCAGGTTGGTGATCACGATCAGCAGGTAGCCCTTGTCGGCCAGCACCTCCGGATGGCTGGCGCTGAAATCATAGCCGATCTCCGCGTTCTTTTCCTGGATCAGCGGTTGCAGATTGTTCAGCGCTTCATCCACCAGCTCGTGCAGCGACACCACCTGCTTGTTCAGGTGCAGCAGGTTGCTTTCCGAATGGGCGTGACGCAGCAGCCGCTCGATCTGGTCCTGCAGGTACTTCCCCTGGTATTGTACAATAGAGGCATAGCGCGCCAGCTTTTCCGGCTTCTCGGCAATGGACGGATTGGCCAGCACCTCGGCGGCCAGGTTGATCACGCTGACGGGTGTCTTGAACTCATGGGTGAAATTGTTCACAAAGTCCTTCTGCGTCTCGTTCAGAAAGCGCTGGCGGTAGAAATAATACAGGCTGCCGCCAAACAGGATCAGCACGATCAGCAGCACCACGCTGCTGATGATCCAGAAGTTCATGAGTGATAAAATATAACGCTGCCGGTGCGGAAAGTACAGCGTCAGGTAAGAGCCCTCCCCGGTCATCCGCGGCAGGTCAAACTGCTCGCGCACCGACCCGGTAGCGGAGGGCAGGTAGGCCGTATAGGTATAATTGTTCCGGCTGTTATTGTAGATGCCAAGGTAACAGTCGGTAAAGATGTCCTCGTCTTCCAGCTCGCTCTGAAGGTAAAAGGTCGTACTGTCCTGGTGCGTCACCTCCTTTTGCATTTTCACAAAAAAGGTCTGGCTGTTGGGGTTCACCACCAGCTGGTTCAGGTTGTTGTTGGCCACCGCCCGCTGATCCAGGTCTTCCAGCAGCCCGCGTACCACCTTGGCAATACTGTGGTCAAACTGCTTCTGCTCGAAGAGGTACACCTTCTTCAGCCAGATCAGCTGAAAGATTAGGATCGCGGCAATGATAAAGGTGCTGATGAAAATGCCCAGGCGCAGCGTGCGGGATCGAACAACCATGGTGCGAAAGCTTGCTTTTGTGTTGATTGAGGCGTAAAGGTGGTCCATCCATCCCATTTCCGCAAGCTGTTAACGGGCCTTTAACCGTGCTTAACAGAAAATAAACTCCTGTCAATCTGTCAATTTCCGCTGGATTGGAACATAGCTTGATACCTTCGCAGCTTTACAGAAATTAAATCCTTACAAGTTATGGTGCAGGAGAAAGGAACCATTTCCATTCATACCGAGAATATTTTCCCGATCATCAAGAAATTCCTCTATTCGGATAACGAGATCTTCTTGCGGGAATTAGTGAGCAATGCCGTGGATGCCACGCAAAAGATCCGCCGCCTGTCGTCTTTAGGTCAGTATAATAAAGAGCTGGGCGAGCTGAATGTGGAGGTGAAGCTGGATGAGGCTGCGAAAACGATCACCATTTCCGATAAGGGACTGGGCATGACCGCCGAAGAGATCAAAAAATACATCAATCAGATCGCCTTTTCCGGAGCTACGGAATTCATGGAAAAGTTCAAGGAAGCCAAAGACGCCAATGAGATCATTGGCCGCTTTGGATTGGGCTTTTACTCTGCTTTCATGGTAGCCGATAAAGTGGAGATCCAAACCCTGAGCTATCAGGACGATGCGGCTCCGGCCCGCTGGATCTGCGACGGCAGCACCGAATTTGAGATCACCGAAGGCAACCGCACCGAAAGGGGTACGGATGTGATCCTATATATTAATAGCGAGTCGGAGGAATTCCTGAACAAGTCCAGGCTGCAGACCATCCTCGATAAATACGCGAAGTTCCTGCCGGTTCCGGTCATCTTCGGAACGCGCACAACGTCCGAGGAAGACGGCGTGGATGAAAAGGGCGAGACGAAATACAAATCGGTGGAGGTGCCGAATGTGATCAACAACACGGCCCCGATCTGGACCAAACAGCCGGCCGACCTGTCCGATGAGGATTACCTCAATTTTTACCGGGAGCTCTACCCCTTCTCGGAAGATCCGTTGTTCTGGATCCACCTGAATGTGGACTATCCGTTCAACCTTACCGGTGTGCTTTATTTCCCCAAGCTGAAGAACGACCTCGAGATCCAGCGCAACAAGATCAAATTGTTCAGCCGGCAGGTATTCATCACCGACGAGGTGAAGGACATCGTGCCTGAGTTCCTGATGCTGCTGCATGGGGTCATCGACAGCCCCGATATTCCACTGAACGTCAGCCGCAGCTTCCTGCAGGCGGACAGCAATGTAAAAAAGATCAACAGCTATATCACCCGTAAGGTGGCCGACAAGCTGAATGAGCTCTTCAAAAAGGACCGCAAATCCTACGAGGAGAAATGGAACGACATCGGTCTTTTTGTGAAGTATGGTATGATCAGCGAGGAGAAGTTCTATGAAAAAGGAAAGGACTTTACCCTCCTCACCAATACAAAGAATGAACACTATACCCTGGAAGAATATAATGCAAAGGTGAAGGACTTCCAGACCGATAAGAATGGAACGACGATCTATCTTTATACCAACGATGCCGAGCGCCAGGATGCCTACATTCAGGCGGCCGGGAAGAAACAGTATGATGTGCTGCTGATGAATTCACCGATCGACAACCACTTCATGCAGCACCTGGAAATGAAGCTGGAAAAAACCGCCTTCAAGCGGGTGGATGCCGATGTCATCGACAAGCTGGTTCAGAAGGAAGACGCCACTAAGCATCAGCTGAGCGAAGAGGAGCTGAAGAAAGTACAGGAGATCTTCGACGGTGCCATCAAAAATCCGAACATGAAGGTGGAAGTGGAAAGCCTGTCGGCAGAGGAGCTTCCGGTTACCATTACCATGGAAGAATGGATGCGCCGGATGAAGGATATGGCCCGCATGGGCGGCGGAGGCGGAATGAACTTCTACGGGGCCATGCCGGAAACCTACAAGGTGGCGGTGAACGGTAACCATAAGCTGATCCAGCGGATCCTCAAAGCCGAAGGCGACCAGCAAACGGCTTTGGCCAAACAGGCCTTCGACCTTGCCTTATTGTCGCAGGGCCTTCTGAAAGGCGCCGACCTCACGGCCTTTGTGGAAAGAAGTGTGGGACAATTGGCAGATTAGCAGGAATCGGCGAGAAGCTAAATCGTTATCAATTAAAAGAGTGATGCTTTGAGCCCTCGCGGTTCAGCATACAGGAGGTGGATCCAACGATCCACCTTTTTATTGGTAAGGGCTGCTTATATTTTTTCAACCAATTCCCTGATCACTATCGGATAGTGCAAATGTTCCAGCTGATGGATCCGCTGGGCCAGCTGCTCCGGCGTATCACTCTCCAGCACCGGGCAGGCCGTCTGGAAAATAACGTCGCCATTGTCGTAGTGCTCATCCACGTAATGTATGGTAATGCCCGATTCCAGTTCACCCGCCTGCAGCACCGATTCATGTACATATTGGCCGTACATCCCCTTGCCGCCAAACTTGGGGAGCAGGGCAGGGTGTATATTAATAATAGCGCGCGGATAGGCGTTGATAAGAGCGGTCGGGATTTTCCAGAGAAATCCGGCCAGTACAATCAGGTCCGTGCCGGCACGCTGCAGTTCGGGTACATAACCGTCACCCCGGAAAAAACGTTCCTTCTCGATCATCAGAACGGGAATACCTTCTGCTTCAGCGATGCCAATGACGCCGGCACCCGGCTTATTGCAGACGATCAACGCCACACGGGCAGTAGTGGAATCCTTAAAATAACGGATGATCTCCCGGGCATTACTCCCGGCGCCGGAGGCGAATAGGGTCAGTTGCTTCATATTGATTGATTGTGCACTGGCTGGCTTCCGCAGCCACCCAACCCGGGTCAGGATCTTTTTTTCATAATTCCAGAAAAAAGAGAACTGCCCGAAGAAAAAGGCCACCGTTAAAAGAATGACCTGGTAACCGAAGATAAGTACCACCATTGAAAGCAGCACCTTCCATAGCCAGAAGGTATCAGTGGTAAAGCCGGCCCAGCGGCGGGCGGTGGCAGATAAATAAGCAGTAGTGGTTCCGGTAATGGCAAACACACAAAAGATCAGGATGAGCTGGGTAGCGCCTACCTTCCATTTTTGTTGCAGCCTTTTTAACATATTGAATTGAAGTGGTGGGTAAGGCGAAAATAGGCTGAATCAGGTAGAAAATGGAAGCCCTTGTGGAAGCCGAGAAAGCAGATTTCAACAGGACCTTATTCAGCTGACGAATACATGACAACTATTTTAAAGGAATACTTGAACACCTGTAAAAATCGGCTGAAAGTCAATACAGTAGCGGATTAAAAAAAATTTTGCAACCGCGTTGATTTGTTAATTTCCTGTCATATTTTTGCACCCGATTAGGGAAATTATCCACATTTCACACCAATCACTTCTATGAATTTGATTAAGAATTTTGCCCAGAAAAGTGTACTGCCAGGCCTTTTATTACTTCTCTCATATACTTCGATTCACGCTCAGTCAGCTCAAACGGGCCAGCAGATCTTTGCGGCCAACTGTGCCAGCTGTCATGCGCTCGATAAAGTGGTTTCCGGTCCGGCACTGAGAGGTGTGGAAGAAAGAGGCCCCTGGGCGGAAGGCAGGGCCAATGTTCACAAATGGGTTCATAACCCGGGTGCCTTCATCCCTACCACTCCCTATACGCAGGCATTGCAGAAGACCTACGGTCAGATCATGCCTTCTTTTCCCCAGCTTTCTGAAAAAGACATAGATGCCATCCTGGACTGGATCAAAACAGCGCCGACAGCCGATCAGGCGAAAGGCGGTGCTATGCAAGGAGCGCCAGCAGAAGACAATTCCAGCCAGAACGCCCTGATCTTCGGTATCGTTTCCCTGGTACTGGCCCTCGTGGCCCTGATCCTGATGCAGGTGAACAGCAGCCTGAAAAAGCTGTCCGATGACAAGCAGAACATCCTGCGCCCCGAACCGGTTCCGTTCTACCGTAATAAAGTATATATCGCCCTGAT
>DATAHC010000422.1:0-13077 GCA_036263415.1 Flavisolibacter sp. | reverse complement strand
AAGCGCTGCTACCGCTTCGGTAACCATTGCCGCCATCCAGCAAAAGGTGGTGCTGCAGTTTCCAGCGGAAGTAAAGGGAACGATCGTCGTTAGAGTAGTAAACCTCAGCGGTCAGGTGGTAGAGACCCAGACCCTTCAGGGCGCTCAGGGACAGGTAGTGCTGAACACCAGGGCCAAAGGCCATAACATTATTGCCCTCTCCAATGGAGCGGAGCTGAACACCGCCCGCCAGGTGGTGCTCTGAACAACTCATTTTTTTTAGGCGTTGAGGAAAATCCCCGGGTGTCTACCCGGGGATTTCATTTTGATGAGTGATGAGTGATGAGTAATCAGTTAGGAGTAAAGAACCGGTTCGTTTCAAAAGGAAGGAGTGAGGTTACACGAAAACGACCCCACTCATCACTCATCACTCATCACTCATCACTGATCGCTCATCACTCCTTACTTTTGCTCCATGCATAAGGTAGAACACATAGGCATTGCCGTCCAGTCGCTGCAGGATTCCATTTCCTTGTTTGAAAAGCTGCTGCATACCGAATGTTATAAAATTGAAGAAGTAACTAGCGAACAGGTGCAAACTGCTTTCTTTAAAACAGGGGAGACCAAGATAGAATTGGTTGCCTCCACCGCTCCCGATGGGGTGATCCAAAAGTATATTGACCGCAAGGGAGAGGGAATTCATCATATAGCCTTTGATGTAAAGGATATCCGCCAGGAGATGAAGCGCCTCCGCGAGGAAGGTTTTGTATTATTGAATGAGCAACCCAAACCGGGGGCTGATAATAAGCTGGTTTGCTTTCTCCATCCTAAATCCACCAACAGCGTACTGATCGAGCTTTGCCAGGAAAGAACCGATCAGGCTTGAGAGACAGGTTTGTCAGCCGGCAGTGGTAATTTTGTAAAACCCAGTATGATTCCAACAGTACCGGTATACCTTGATTATAATGCGACCACTCCCTGTGACCCCAGAGTAGTGGAAGCCATGATCCCTTTCTTTACGCAGCAGTTCGGGAACGCTTCCAGCCGCAATCATGTATACGGATGGCAGGCAGAGGAAGCTGTATCCATAGCCCGGGAACAGGTGGCGCACCTGATTGGAGCTGAACCTAATGAGATCGTTTTTACCTCCGGTGCTACGGAGGCTGTTAATCTGGCTCTGAAAGGGGTAGTGGAAAGTTACCGGATAAAGGGAAAGCATATTATAACCTGCCAGACGGAACACAAGGCTGTGCTGGATACCTGCCGGCATCTTGAGAAAGCCGGTGCGGAGATCACTTATCTTCCGGTAGACCATAAAGGTATGCTCACATCGGAGCAGGTGGAAGAAGCCATAAGACCCGATACCATTCTCGTAGCCGTTATGCTGGCCAACAATGAAACCGGAGTCCTGCAGCCTATACAGGAGATAGCGCGTGTAGCTCGTAAAAATCAGGTCCTGTTTTTCACGGATGCAACCCAGGCTGTTGGTAAAATTCCTGTCCGGGTATCGGACCAGGAGATTGACCTCATGGCTTTCTCTGCTCATAAGCTATATGGTCCGAAAGGTACCGGAGCGCTCTATGTGCGGCGCAGGCAGCCACGTGTAAAACTGATTGCACAGATAGATGGAGGCGGCCATGAAAAAGGCTTGCGAAGTGGTACGCTGAATGTACCTGGCATTGTAGGCCTGGGAAAGGCCTGTGCGCTCTGCGAGCAGGAAATGATAACAGAAATGACGCGATTGAAAGAACTCCGGGACCGGTTAGAGGAAAGGCTCTTAGTGCTGGAAGAAAGCTATCGTAATGGAAATCCCGATAGCCGCCTTCCTCATGTAATTCATATGTCGTTTAGCCATGTGGAAGCAGAACCTTTACTGATGGAGCTGGGCCGGACCCTGGCCTTGTCCTCCGGATCTGCCTGTTCCTCAGCCAGCCTGGAGCCTTCTCATGTGCTGAAAGCTATGGGATTGAGTAAGGATACGGCGCACAGTTCCGTCCGTATCAGCCTGGGACGGTTTACGACAGCTGAGGAGGTTGATTTTGCGGCAGAGCGAATCATGGAGTCAGTAGCCAGGATCCGCAAGGAAAGCCCGCTTTGGGCCAGCTATAAGCAGGAACAACGATGATAAGAGGTCAGTGATACCCATTTCGGGAACGTTAATTCTGGAGATCCTGTCTGAATTTTAAAAAAGAGCTGATAACTTGCAGGATGATTCACAGGAATTAAATCAGATAAGTATGACAGCTACAGATAATGCCATCATTGTTACAGAGAAAGCCAGAGAACGGATCCGGCAGTTATTGCAGGAAGGCGGACATGCTGATGATCCGTCCTATTTTTTGCGGGTGAGTGTGGTAGGAGGCGGATGCTCGGGCCTGAGTTATAAAATGGATTTTGATAACCAGTCAAAGCCCGGCGACCAGGTTTTTGAGCATAACGGCGTTAAAGTAGTGACCGATCTCAAAAGCTTTTTATACCTCGTGAACACGCAGCTTGATTTCACCGATGGACTGAACGGTAAAGGATTTCACTTTCTGAATCCCAATGCCAGCAGAACCTGCGGTTGTGGTGAAAGCTTTGCCGTTTAAATTCAAATGTTTTAAAAACGATCCCGCTGACAGCGGGATTTTTTATGGCCGGCAGGTTGCCGGCAACGGCCGAAAGCCCGTTCGTTTATCTTATTGTTATTCTTTATTTTGCACCTATCATGTGGCCAGTCTGTAAAAAGGAGCTTCGTCAGTTTTTTAGTAGCCTTACCGGCTATATAGCCATCATTGTTTTTCTTCTGGTAAATGGATTGGTGCTTTTTGTATTCCGGAACAATGTTCTGGAATTCGGCTATGCCACGCTGGACCAGTTCTTTTCCTTTGCTCCCTGGGTATTGATGTTCCTGATATCGGCGATTACCATGCGAAGCTTTTCCGAAGAATTCAAAACCGGCACATTTGAGCTGTTGCAGACAAGGCCCGTTAGTCGCTTCCAGATCGTTTCCGGTAAATTCCTGGGTAGCTTTATCGTTGCACTGATCGCCTTGTTGCCGACTCTGGTTTATTATTTCAGCATTAATAGCCTGGCTTCCTCTACCGGTATCGATGCCGGGGCGGCAGCCGGATCGTATGTAGGATTATTGCTTCTGACGGCTGTTTTTGTTGCCATAGGAATCTGTGTCAGCAGCTTTACTACCAATGCGGTGGTAGCCTTTATCATCAGCCTCCTGGCTTCTGTACTTTTCTATTATGGCTTTACGGCGTTCAGTCAATTGCCTGCTTTCAGCAACGGATTCGACTATTTTATAGAAATGATCGGTATTAACTTTCATTATCAAAGTATCAGCCGCGGTGTTATCGATACCCGGGATATGGTGTATTTTATCAGCCTGATCGCTTTCTTTTTATTGCTTACCCAACAAAATCTTCAAAAAAGATAAATGCGTAAAAGAAGTAATGTACTATGGTGGCTTCTTTTGATCGGCGGCCTGGTATTTGTCAACTACCTGGCTTCCCTCGTTCACCGGCGTATCGATCTCACAACCGATAAAAGATATACACTTACCAGAACAACCAGGGACCTGGTAAATCAGTTGAATGGAAACGTAACCATTGATCTATTCCTCAAAGGCGACTTCCCCATAGAGTTTCGCAAACTGGCTACCACCACGCAGGAATTCCTGTCGGTGCTGAAAGAATCCAATCCATCGCACATCACGTACCGGTTCATTGATCCGCAGGACGAAGTGGAAAATGGAAAAAGCTGGGGTGATTCTCTGAAGTCCCTGGGTATTGAGCCAATTAACCTGAGTGTACAGGTAAAGGCCGGAGAAGAGAACAAGATCGTTTTTCCTTATGCCATGATCAGCTACGAAGGGCATTCATCACTGGTAAACCTGTTTCCCAGCAGCAAGCGTAATATTTCGGTAGCCGAGCTCAATAACGCCGAGGCGCTTATGGAGTATCAGTTTGCCAGTACCCTGAATCGCGAGATACACCCGGAAAAACCTTTTGTTGCCTATGCAACGGGGCATGGCGAGCCCACTGATGCTACAACCTATGATCTTCAGCAGACCATCAACTCAAGCTATAAGCTTTTTGTTTTTGATCTGAAAGCCCAGCCTGCCATACCGGATACGATCAAGGCCTTATTGATTGTAAAACCCACAGAATCCTTTTCAGATGCCGAGAAACTGAAGATCGACCAATATGTTATGAGGGGCGGAAAAGTAATATGGTTTATCGATAATCTGCATGCAGAGCAGGATAGCCTGCGATTCAAGTCCCAGCTGATCGCGTATGAGCGGAACCTGAATATCCAGGATCTCTTGTTCAACTTTGGAGTTCGTATCAATCCGGACCTCGTGATGGACCTCCAATGCGATTTTCTGCCCTTCGCCGTTGGAGGAAATGCCGGCAATCCCCAATATGAATTCCTGCACTGGAATTACTATCCGCTGTTCGAATCGAAAGGCAACCAGGCGATCACTAAAAATATTGGCCTGGTGGCTGGGCGCTATGTAAATTCCATCGATACAGTAGAGCTGCCCGGTGTTAAAAAGACCATCCTACTGCAAAGCTCATCCAATTCCCGGATCATCAGTACGCCGGCGCTGATCAGCCCGAACGAGAACCGTAATATGGCAGAAGATGCTTTATTCCGTCAGCATGATATTCCCGTTGCTGTTTTACTGGAAGGCCGGTTTACCTCTTTTTACAGAGCCCGGGCCAGCCAGGCGCAAAGAGATACGCTTCGTCAATATGGCGGTTTCCGTGATCAGTCGGAGGAGGGAGGTAAAATGGTAGTGGTAGCAGATGGCGATATGGTATTGAATGATGTATCACCAAAGCAGGGGCCGCTTCCCATGGGCAGTAACCTTTTTACATCGGGCACGCAGTACGAATATCAGTTCGCCAACCGCGATTTCATTATCAATATTCTGGAATACCTTACTAGCAATAATAATCTGGCACAGACCCGTAATAAGGAAATAGTATTGCGATTGCTGGATGTTAAAAAGGTGAACGAGCAAAAGGTAAAATGGCAATTGATCAATATTGCCTTACCAGTTTTACTGATCATTCTCTTTGGGATTCTCTATCAGCGCATCCGGCGCTACCGTTTTGGTTCCTGACAACTCAGCCGCATACTTCAGTATCTTTGGGTGTAAAGCAGGATGGATTTATGACGTCAGACCAGGTAGCCTATATTGTATTCGGAGGGGTTCTTTTATTAGCCGTAATTCTTGACCTTGGCCTGCTCAGCAAGCGCTCTGCTGAAATGAGCATTAAAAAGGCAACGTATCAGACCTTGCTGTGGGTGGCGCTGGCTTTTGCCTTCTTTGCCTTTTTATGGTGGTATGAAGGAAGTGTGATCGCCATTCAGTATATCAGCGCTTACCTGATGGAATGGAGCCTGAGCATTGACAACATCTTTGTTTTCATTCTGATCTTCGGCTTTTTTAATATCAGGAAGGATCACGTAGCGCGCGCCCTGCTGATAGGGATCATGATGGCTATTGTTTTCCGTATCATTTTTATAACGGTAGGAGTAGCGCTGGTAGAACAGTTCTACTGGATACTCTATATTTTCGGCGCCTTCCTCGTTTATACCGGTATCAAGATCTTTACGGTAAAAAAAGAGGAGGAATATGACCCGGCATCCAATCCGGTGTATAAATTCATCAACCGTTTTTTCCCGGTGATCCATGAAGATGTGAGTGGAAAACTGATCGTGAAAAAGAACGGAAAACGTTTTTATACAAATATGTTTATGGTTGTAGTGCTGCTGGCTACTACCGATATTGTGTTTGCGCTGGACAGTATTCCGGCCGTGTTTGCCATTTCCCAGGATAAACTGGTGATCTACACCAGTAACATATTTGCTGTTTTAGGACTTCGTTCCCTTTTCTTTTTATTGAAGGGAGCCGTGAATAAATTCGATTACCTGCAACAGGGTATTGCCATCGTGCTCATCTTTATCGGTTTGAAGATGCTGGTAGAGCACTGGATTCACATACCTGTTTACATATCACTGATCGTTATTGTAGTGTGCCTGGTGGGGTCAATCGTCTATTCCATCCAGGTTGCCGGCGAAAGAGATAAACAGTAAATTCATATGGTGTATACAATCCGCTCCATCTGCACCATAGTTAATGGTGAGCTGCTGCAAGCTCCCTCAGATGCTCCTGTTGAGCATTTGGTTTATGATACCCGGCGGGTTCAGCAAAGTCAGACGTCCTTATTTTTTGCTATTCATACGGAACATAACAATGGACATAAATACCTGGAAGATGCCTATGCCCTGGGGGTTCGGAACTTTATGATCAGTGAGGCGGCAGACCTTTCTGTATGGCCGGAAGCCAATGTGATACGGGTAGCCGATACGTTGATCGCCCTGCAGTGTTTAGCAGCCTATCACAGGCGTCAGTTTACCTTACCGGTGATAGGCATTACCGGAAGTAACGGGAAGACGATCGTTAAGGAATGGCTATATCAGTTATTGCAGGATGAGTACTCCATCATCCGAAGCCCCAAGAGTTATAACTCCCAGCTGGGTGTTGCCCTGAGTGTATGGCAGATTAACGAACACCATACATTGGGGATTTTTGAAGCGGGCATATCCACTACCGGAGAGATGGAGCGGCTGCAGCCCATGATCTTGCCGGACATCGGAATCTTGACCAATCTCGGTGAGGCTCACGCGGAAGGATTTACTTCCCGGGAAGAGAAGGCTTTGGAAAAGCTGAAGCTTTTTGAAGCCTCTGATAAACTACTATTTCATCAAAAGGACTGGCTGGCTCCTGTAACTAAATGGAGGCAGGCTCTGAAAGCTCCTCATGGGCATACAGAATACATCACATGGAATAGGGAAGGAGCGGATACGGATGACAAACCGGTACTTCAGATCAGAACCCAGAAGGTGGAAAATGCCGGCACCCGGCTGGAGGCACTGTATAAGGAGCAGCCGATCCGTTTACAGCTTCCCTTTACCGATACGGCATCGATCGAAAATGCTATTCATTGCTGGTTGCTGATGCTGCAGCTGGGGTATGACCAGAAGTTGATCAGTGAACGATTTTCCCGGCTGCACAGCGTGGAAATGCGGCTTCAGTTACGCCATGGCGTAAACGAATGCATCATCATTAATGACAGTTATAGTGCCGATCTTACGTCGCTGGAAATGGCTTTGCAATTCCTGGCTCAGCAAAGCAGCGGTTTAAAACGTACGGTGATCCTGTCCGATCTGTTGGAAACAGGAAGATCGGCAGAGGAACTTTATGCCAAAGTACTGGAACTGCTAAAGGCTAATTACGTCAGAAAACTCATTTGCATAGGACCGGAAAGTTCGGCAAGACTTGCTTCCTATGCAGATGGAGGAAAGGGATTACAGGTACTGGTCTATACCGATACGGATGTATTCCTCCAGCAATTCAAGCCCTCCTTCTTTAATAATGAGATTATCCTGATCAAGGGAGCCCGCAGGTTTGGATTTGAAAGAATAGCCTTGTTATTTGAAAGGCGGCTGCACCAGACGGTTTTGGAGATCAACCTGAATGCGCTGGCACAGAACCTGAAAGCATATCGCTCCGTTCTTTCCGAACGGACAAGGATTATGGCTATGGTAAAAGCCTTTTCTTATGGAAGCGGCGGCGCTGAAATAGCCAGCGTGCTGCAATACCATCGGGTAAATTATCTGGGGGTTGCCTATGCCGACGAAGGAGTGGAATTAAGGAAAGCCGGTATTTACCTGCCTATTATGGTCATGAATGCTGAGCCTTCTTCTTTTCCTTCCATAGTAGAGTATGAATTGCAGCCTGTCCTGTATTCCTCAGGGATCTTTTCGGCTTTCGAAGCCTATATAATCAGCCAGGGTCTTACAGCCTATCCCGTTCATGCCGAAGTGGAAACAGGAATGAACCGTTTGGGATTTGCCCCGACAGAAATTCCTGAACTGGCCAACCGGCTTGCAGCAACACCTTATTTTCGGCTCGAAACGGTATTTACCCACCTGGCAGCCAGTGAAGACCCGGCTCAGGATGAATTCACAAAGCAGCAGGCGCAATTATTCAGAAAGGCTGTGTCATCCCTTTCCGAAAAGATCAGCTATCCCTTCCTGAAGCATCTGGCCAATTCAGCTGCTATCATAAGGCATCCGGAATTGCAAATGGATATGGTACGACTCGGGATCGGCTTGTATGGGGTGGAGGTAGACAGCCAGGATCGCTTGAAGTTGACCGCCGTGGCGCGCCTGCGATCGACTGTAGCCCAATTGAAAAAGGTGAAGGCTGGAGAGTCGATCAGCTATAACAGAAAAGGGATTGTTACAAGAGATTCGCTTATTGCCACCATACGGATCGGTTATGCCGATGGCTATTCCAGACGATTCGGGAATGGCAAAGGTTCGATGTGGGTGAGAGGGCAGCTGGCGCCCGTGATCGGGACGGTATGCATGGATATGACCATGATCGATGTAACGGAAATTCCCGACGTTCAGGAAGGGGACGATGTCATCCTGTTCGGTCCGGAACTGCCGGTGCAAACCGTTGCCGGCTGGATTGACACCATCCCGTATGAGTTAATGACCAGCGTCTCACACAGGGTGAAGCGGATCTATTTCCATGAGTAGAATTAACGTTTTCAAAGCGGTTGCCATTTGTCAACCCTTATCTTTGTCACCTCAATAATTTAATGTGAAGCTGCGCTCCTCTATCTTGATAATACTGCTGGTGATACTGGCTGATCAGGCTTTAAAGATCTGGATCAAAACAAGTTTTCCTTTAGGTTCCGTGAAGAATGTTATGGGACTATCCTGGTTCCGGCTCTATTTCATAGAGAATGAAGGAATGGCCTGGGGCTGGAAGCTGGGAGGCGAATGGGGTAAAATGTTATTGACCTTGTTCCGGCTGGCAGCTGTGATTTTCGGCAGCTGGTATCTGGCTCGTATTGTTAAACAGCATTATTCCAGAGGCTTTATCATCTGCGCTTCTCTTATTTATGCCGGAGCTTTAGGAAACCTGATTGACAGCATGTTCTACGGGCTTATATTCGATGAAAGCACGTACGCTCATGCTGCGAAGATATTCCCGCCACAGGGCTATGGCAGCTTTCTGCATGGTAAGGTGGTAGACATGCTCTATTTTCCTATGGTACATTCCACCTTCCCATCCTGGATTCCGGGAATTGGAGGCAATGAATTTGAATTCTTCAGTCCGATCTTCAATATTGCCGATGCTTCTATCTCTATAGGTGTTCTGACCTTACTGTTCTTCCAGCGCCGCCTGGTGCGCAAAACGGATGCGCCTTACCACAAAACGGTTACCACTAATACTCCTGTCAGCGATCAGGGGCAGATCATGTGATCATTGTTTCAGCACTCTTTTGGTAACGGTTGTCTGGTCGGTCAGCAATTGAACGGTATAAAGTCCCGCAGCCAATGCTTCGGTATTTGTCAGGACCAGCTGATTGGTACCATCTGACAAGGTGTATTGCTGCCTTTTTACCACTTTCCCAAAATTATCGATCAATTGCAGATGTACGATCTGAGACCGGTCGGCGGTCACTTCTGCAACAAGCTGATGCTTGAAAGGATTGGGTACGTTTACAAATTGAAGTGCTTTCTGATTGCTGACCAGCTTTATAATTCTTGAAACCTTTTCCTTATTGGCATTCACCATGCGGATACGATAAAAAACCGGCTGGGTTCCGCCCACGGGCTCCGACCAGGAATAACGATTCAGTTCATTCCCGATACTATTGCCACCTTTAATGGTACCCACTGGGGAGAAGCTAAGGCCATCAATGCTTTTTTCAATGAAGTAGTTGAGCGGTTCCTCCTCTTTGCTGGTGGTCCAGGTCAGTTGAGCCAGACCCGATTCTGTTTTAGCCGTGAAGGAAAGAAAATTGGTTTGCAGTGGGTTTCCGCAATCAATTACATTCAATGTCAATATAGAAGTGATATCGGAAAAGGCGCAGCTGGGATTGTTGATGTTGGAAGCCGTAGTCGCAACCACTACTCGAAACTTGGTGCCGCTGTCCGACATCGTGGCGATAAAGGAGGGGAAAGCTGTAAAATACTGCCAGGCCGATCCATTCCATACCGGAGTACCGGTTCCGGAAACGCCGGCATCAGCCCATGTTACACCATTATTGGTGCTTTTCTGCCATTTGTATTGCGTATAGTTATTGAAGTAAGACCGTACATAGCTGCCGATATCTACTACGTTTCCTTTACATACCGTTGGCTGATTACTCGGCGTAAACGCGAGATTCGGACCGCAGGTAGCCACTGAGATATCGTCAAGGGCCCAGTCGTTTCCACCACCACCGGGGGCATTATTGAAGAACTTCAAAGTGAAGCTGGTTTGTGTGGGCCCGGTACGAAAGGTGAATCCTTTCTTTACCCATTGCCCGGTATAGAGCAGGTTACCGGTTGTATAATAGTCCAGGCCATCTACTTCAAAAGTAATATTGGGATACACCCCGGAGGAATCATTGGGAGCCGTGGGAATGTAGCCTCCGCTGCCTGCACCACGGCCGGCAGAATCGCAACCGCAGCGGGAACAGATATTCCGCATCCAGCAGGAGATCTCGTAGTAGGTATTGGGGCATAAATTTGAGATCGTCTGCTGAAAGGCTGAGTCAATTCGATAGGCCGCATTGATCACCAGCATGTAGCCACCGGTCGATCCGATATTGGAGGCAGGGTTCCCCAGGGCCGGATTGCTGGCTCCGGTATGGTCTCCGATAATATCCCATACGGAAAAGACGCGATGGGTCGGGCTGGAATTGTCAGGTATAGCCCAGGAATTGGAAGTGGTAAAATTGGCACTGTTCGACGTATTATTGGCAATCCCGTAGAAATAATCATTCGGTCCGCCTGCGGTGAAGGTGGCATAGGTGTAGCCAGCCGGCACATTCGCTGATGTTCCCCGGTGCTGCGTGGTTCCGCTTCCAAACGAGCCGTTATTCTCCGTTCCCAATGCATTGGTGCCTATGGCATTCGAGCAAATGCCAAAATTGGTGTACACAGCCACAAGGTTGGCGGGAAAAACAAAGGTCTGCAAAGCAGAGGCGCCGCTTTTATAGGTCATGGTGCCACCACCTATGCTGATCACAGAACCAATGAAATTGGTTACCTGAACACGGAATGAGGCGATCATGATACAGGTGCTGTTATAAAATGAGGGACGGTCGGTATTGGTTACCCGGCCCCTTCTGAACCAGCGTGCCGGAGCATTCGATTGCGAAAAACCAAGATGGATGCTTACGTTTCCGGCAGCTATTTGCCCTTCATCATCTGACACGGCATCCGTAAATTGTTTATAGATCTTTCCTTCATTGGTCAATACACGGATAGTATTGGAAATATAAGAGGTACCCGCCGGTATGGCATCGGTATATCCACAGCTGTCGTAGGAGCCTGACTTCACAACAAGGGCCGCACGGATTTCAAGTATGTCCCCCGGCTCCACGGTACCGCCATTCAAGCCTTTTGTTACATTGATATAGCTTTTACCAAAATCGATATTTTGCGAATAGGAAAGGTTATGAAGGAACAGGTATAGCAGGAATGAAAGCAACCTGATCCGGAAAGATCTTTTAGGTGTAAAGTTTTTCATAGGCGAACAGGTTTATTGGATAATGGGTTTTCGTCTATAAAAGTAGGAGACCCTGCTATGGTAAACAATAGGTGATTCCTATTGAATTTCAGCTGTTTTTACCTAGAAAGAACAACAGGGAATCTACTATAGGAATCAGTTTTTGCACTTTGTACTTTGTTTTAAATATCAGGCTTCATGGTAAAGGAAAAATTTCGGATTGGCTTTATTTTCTTCCTGTTCGCTTCTGTAAACCTATGGGCGCAGGGCGAGCCCTTCTCAAAAAGGACCGTGATTTCCGGGATGGATTCTCCCTGGGAAATTACGTATGGACCCAATGATTCTCTGTGGGTTACGGAAAATGTAAACTACCTGGTGAAACGGGTCAACATAGCTAACGGGAATGCGACCACGTTGCTGAACCTTTCAGGATTGAAGAATTTCAGTTCGGGAGACGGAGGACGTTGGCCTCAGGGTGGACTCATGGGAATGGCCCTGCACCCGAACCTGTATTCTACGGATGCTGCCGTGCGGGGTGCAAAACCCTGGGTTTACCTGGCTTATGTATATGACCGGCCAACGGGTCAGAATTGCTCCACAAACGCCAATTCTTCCGATGCCTGTCTTTTTCACACCCGTATCGTCCGATATGATTATTCAGGGAATACCCTATCCAATCCCGTTATCATACTCGACAATATTTCCGGGAGTAATGACCATAATTCCGGTCGTCTTAAGATAGGACCGGACCTTAAGCTTTACTATACCATCGGTGATATGGGTGCCGGACAATTTAACAATGCAGCGCGTACCAATAATGCTCAGGCTATGGATATACTCGAAGGAAAGATTATCCGGCTGAATTCTGAAACAGATGGAGATGCAGGCTTAGATGCTTGGATTCCTGATGATAATCCGTTTTATAACAGTTCCTCCATAACCGGCCGGGATTATGTATTCTCCATGGGCCATAGGAACGCACAGGGCATTATTTGGGCTAATGTTAATGGAACGAATCACCTGTACAATTGCGAGCATGGCGACAAATCGGATGATGAGGTGAATGAGATTGTAGCCGGACGCAACTTCGGCTGGAACCGGGTATCCGGTTACTGCGATGGTAATTATGACGGGAAAACACTGGGCGGGTATTCACCCGTAAATGAAAGCGGTTTTTGCAGTGTAACCCCTGCTTACAGTAACCCCATCACCACTTTTTTTACGGCAACGGCATCAGAGATCAACAGCTTCACGGCTGATTATCTTACCTGGCCCACCATCGCACCATCAGGAATTGATTTTTATGCTCAGAATAAGATACCCGGGTGGCAAAACTCCTTGCTGATTACCTGCCTGAAGGCCGGAAGGGTTTACCGTATCCGGTTGAATGCTACCGGTGATGGACTGTTGCCCTTTTCAAACGGCACCGATACCACTTCTTATTTCAGGGGACTGGGAAGATTTCGTGACCTGGCCATTTCACCTGATGGGCTGAAGATCTATCTGGCTTG
>DATAHC010000421.1:0-15290 GCA_036263415.1 Flavisolibacter sp. | reverse complement strand
GCCAATGCCGGAATCAACCAAAATCTCACACTTCCTGTGAATTCCACCAGCCTGATTGGTGGGGGTAATGATGTGGATGGTACCATTGTAAAATATCAATGGAATCAGGTCAGCGGACCTTCAACCGCTACCATAACTACTCCTGGTGCATCTCAGACTTCTGTGGGCGATCTGGAACAGGGTGTTTATATCTTTGAGCTTCAGGTTACAGATGACGACGGAGCAACCGGTAGCGCCACTGTCCAGATCACTGTAAATGCACCTATTATTGTGCCTAATCAATCGCCCATAGCTAATGCAGGAAGCAGCCAAACGATCATTCTACCTGTTAATAAGGCCCTATTACAAGGATCAGGAACTGATCCGGATGGTATCATTGCCGGGTATCAGTGGACTCAGATCAGCGGTCCTTCATCAGCTAAGCTTTCTGCACCTTCAGCCGCTCAGACCGAGATATCGGCTTTGGAACAAGGTGTATATACATTTGAATTAAAAGTTACCGATAATGACGGGGCCACTGGTAAAGCGACTGTAAAAGTAATTGTACTTTCAGCACCAGCCAGTACGCAGGTTGATGTATTTGACCTGGCTGTTTATCCTAATCCTGCCAAATCCAAGATCAATGCTCAAATTACTATGAGCAGGCCCGGAGGCAGCTATTATGTGAATATTTACAATGCCGGGTCCGGTCAAAGGGTATATCAAAGTTCCCGATTATTCCCTGAGCCGCATGGTATTGTTACAATAGACGTTTCTAATTTAAGCGCTGGCTGTTATTTCATTCAGCTGGTTTTCGCAGATGAACGAAAAATAGAAAGTAAATTCATAAAGGAATAGTTTGCATAGAGATGAAAGGGGGATAACAATATCCCCCTTTTTATTTTTAATATTATACCTCTTTCCACCATATTTCGATCCATTAGGAATAATTCTCCTGTGCCATTACATTTGTGTAGCTTTCATGCTTCAGTTCTCTGGTCAACTAACCAACTATTATGCGTCTTTTTAAAAACCCTTCCTGGATCCATCAATTTGAATATAACTATACAAGCTTTGATGAGATTCCCCAACAGGTATTCGATGAAATCAATCTGCAGTTGGATAAAAAACAGTCAGATCATCCTGAAGTCAGCATTGTAGTCACTGCCTACAATGAAGAAGTGGATATTTTAAAAACAGTGGGAAGTCTTGCCCATTCCAATACCAAGGTACCCTTTGAAATAATCGTTGTTAATAATAACTCAAAAGATCAAACCCAAAAGACTTTAGATAAGCTTCATATACGAACCTTTTTTCAGCCTAAACAAGGGTGGGGGCCTGGCAGGCAAATGGGCCAGGAAAATGCGCGTGGAAAATATATTCTTCTAGCTGACTCTGACTGTATATACCCTGCCACATGGATTGATAATCTGCTAACGGGTTTAAAAACTCCAGGCGTCGTATCTGTATATGGTCGCTATTCCTTCATAAGTGAAACCGGATTTCCCCGATGGCAGCTTAGTATCCTGGAAACCATGAAAGACTTTATAGCCGGCATCCGGCATGTGAAGCGGCCCTTTCTGAATTCTTATGGAATGAGCATGGGTTATATTAAGGAATTAGGCTTAAAAGAGGGTTTTTATAATAACAATACAAGAGGTGAAGACGGTCGTATGTGTTATGATCTTATGAAATATGGTAAAGTGAAGCAAATCAAAGCTGCCAATAGCCGTGTATGGACAGGACCCCGGACGCTAAAAAAAGATGGGAGCCTTACCAATGCCCTGAAAATCAGAATCATTAAAGAAGTAAAGCGATTTTCCATCTATTTTACGAAACGAATGAAATATTTATCCCCTAAGGATTAACGAATCCTCTATTCCTAGCTGTTACCGCGGCTATGACTGTATTAATCTCACCGCAGCGTATTTCTGTATTACTTTCCATTCCTTTTCGAAAAATAAAAAAGAATCTATATAGAATAGCTCAAAAACTATAATTTTATCTTTCTTCCAATTCCATTGCAATAGCCAGAAACTCCGTCCCATTTAATTTTTTTAATTAATAACCAGTTAACACCTTAACTATGAATGGAATTTTACTTTCTGTCCGGAAGCCGTATGCTGCTACCAAGAAACTTTCACTTCTTTTATTCTGTTTTTTTGCCTTTAATTTTATTTCGAATGCTCAATCCGGAACTGCTCTATCATTTGACGGAGTCGATGACCGTGTAGATCTGCCAAGCATTCTGCCGGCTTCGTATACAAAAGAAGCCTGGATCTTTGCGCCTCTCGACAATGGCGCAACCAATAATAACAATATCGTATCCGGCGTAGCAACAGCCTTCTGGTTTCCCGGGAATCAGGGTTTTAAGTTGTCTTCCGGACATTCCTTCCCTTTTTCAGACGTTCAGGATCCCGTACCTCTGAGCCCAAACACATGGTATCACGTTGCTGTTACGTATGATGCTGCCACCACCACAATGAATCTTTATAAAAACGGTGTACTGGTATCCAGTAATAATGCTGTTGCCAGTGTTACTGAAACGCAGCTCTACATCGGATCATTTATAGGCGCCAATTATCTCAAAGGAACCGTGGATGAAGTCAGAATCTGGAGTGTGGCTTTAACATCAACTCAGATCAGAGACTGGATGTGCCGCAAGGTTACAGCAACCCATCCGCAATATGCCAACCTTATTGCCTATTATAAGGCTGACGAGGGTACTGGCACTACCTTAACGGATTCAAAGGGAGCCAACAACGGAACCTTGGTTGGCGGCCCTACATGGGTCACATCCGGTGCTGCTCTGGGTGATGTGAGTGCTTATGACTATACAAATGCTACCAAGACGGCAACGCTGACTGTTTCTGCAACCGGTGAAAGCTTTACTGCGACCAATACTTCCGGTGCTGCAGACGGAATTCAGATCTATCAGGTTAACCAGGCTCCGACCAATAGCACCGGCATACAGGGAATCGGGGGCAATAATAAATATTTTGGTGTCTTTCAAATAGGCGGAACCAATCCGACTTATACAGCAACTTATAATTACAACACGATAAATAGCTCAGATGAAGCCTCACTCCGGCTTTACAGGAGGGATAATAACAGTTCTCCCAACTGGATCGACGCCGGTGCCACACAGGATCAGGCTGCCAATACCCTGACTGTAACACTTTCAGGCATGGCTTCCGAGTTCAGTTTAGGTTCCGTAAATAACCCTCTGCCTGTAAGTTATCTTTCTGTAGATGTGAAAAAAGAAGCAGGGGGCATGCGTTTACTCTGGTCTACTTCATCCGAAATCGATAATTCCGGATTCACGGTTCAGCGATCAACAGATGGCACTACGTGGAAGGATCTCGGTTTTGTGGAAGGTAATGGCACAAGTTCGCTGGTACATGTTTATGGTTATCTGGACGGCAGCCCAGCAAAGGGACTAAATATATACAGACTTAAGCAAGTGGACAGAACAGGTGAGTTTAAGTACAGTAAGGTTGTTTCCATCAGAAACCTGACTAAAAATGAAGTTGCCCTCTATCCAGTACCAGCTGTGGATTTTATTACCCTACAGAGTGGGAATGATGAACTCCTTCATACAACGGCTAAAATCGCAGATGCCAATGGCCGCGTTGTAAGCCAGTTTATCATTCAAAGCGTACAGGAAAGAATTTCTTTGAAGAACTATATTAAAGGAGTCTACGTAATTCAACTGGAAAATGGAACGGTGTTGAAGTTCGTAAAACAATAATGCTCTAATTTTTATATTAATCAGGGCTTCTTCTCCAGCAGAAGGAGCCCTTCTCTATTATAAGACATGTGATCTGACTGTCAACATATAGTTATTAAACCGTATAGATGAACTTAGGCATTGAATTTGAATTGTAACTTGTTAAGAAATAGAATATTATATTCCAGCGGAAAAAAAATTCTGTAATAATGTTTGATTAAAAATTTTATTACTTTATTTTTGATCTGTAAGTAATATTCATTACTTTTATAATTCCATACCTATCGTTTTGCCTCTCTCTATCCTCTGAATTAATCACTAGGGTTAAGTGATTATATCAATCCTTCCTGTTATATCCTGTTGATCCTTCATGAAAGGTCATATCTATTCCAAATTCTCCTTTGAATAGCTGTATTCGATGCTGCTATAATAGCTGTATTAAAATTTACGAACAGGAAATACTGCGCTATGAAACAAAATGTTTTGATCATCGAGGAGAATGTCGCCATGAGGTATCTATTAACTACCGTATTAGCGACACAATACCGGCCCATTTCACATGCTAACTGTTATAATGCTGTTAGTGATCTGAAAAAAAATGACATCCGTGTAATAATCGTTAACATCGGAAGTCAGAACTCCAAGAATTTCGATTTTCTGATGCATCTGAACTCCAGCAGTTTTTATTCCGGTATACCAGTAATCGTAATATCAAATAATAACTCTAATGATCTGCGTTTAAAATGCCTTGAATTAGGTGTTGAAGCCTTTTTCTTAAAGCCATTTGATCCGCTGAGCTTGCTTGAATGTATTAAAGATGTATTGTTCATTTCGGGAAATATGCGTCGCATGAGCGAAGATTTTACTTCTGAATTTGAGCAGGAAGAACGCATCAGTGTAAAATAATCTAACAGAGCCAACTTTTTAACCGTATACCCCTCAAATTGATAACATGGAAATCATTAGTGAAATAAAAGCCAAAACCAACTACTCCAGAGTAGAGGAAGTAATCAGTCAGCCAAAGCCTACTTTTTTTCGCATATCGAGAAAAAATAACGTAGAGTTCGGTTTGCAAGGCATTACTGTGTTTGAGGAAATCCATGCTGAAAATTATTTATCAGCAAGAACCCAACTGTTACGACTCCTGGAGAATAATTCAAATCTGCCATCACTTATTATTATCGACATACCTTATGTAAAAAGAGAAGTAAAAAGTTTTTCTATCTGGCTGAACAAAACCCAGGAATTATCAGGCATCCCGGTTATTTACAATAAGGCGCATCTGAATTCACTAGAAGTTAAGGAAGTAAGGTATTCCAACGTGGTTGATGATATCGTAGAAGTTGATAAGAACCTGGCGCTCCTGTCTTCAAAAGCGGATTTCCTCAGAAATGTAAAGGAATGTCAGTCTACCAATGACAGACAAGAATCTTCTTCTGATTTTTACAAAAACCAGTCTCCAAAGCATCATATCGATTATTTTCTGAGAAGGGGTTTGGATATTTTTGTTTCTTCTCTGATCATATTGCTTTTACTGCCTGTATTTGTCCTGATTACCTTGGCAATCCTGATCGAATCAAAGGGACCTGTTATTTATGTTTCGGACAGAGCAGGAAGAGGATACCGCATTTTCAAATTTCTTAAGTTCAGAACTATGTTTGTCGGAGCTGACAATAAGCGGGCTGAACTTGAAAAGATGAATCTTTATTCTGTTCAGAGCAGTTCACCTCATTTCTTCAAGATCAAAAACGACCCTCGTATTACAAAAGTCGGAGCTTTCCTTAGAAATACAAGTCTTGATGAACTACCCCAATTATTTAATGTTCTGAAAGGTGATATGTCTTTAGTTGGTAACCGACCTCTGCCTTTATATGAAGCTGCAACACTTACCACCAATGAATGGGCAGAACGTTTTATGGCTCCAGCGGGTATTACCGGATTATGGCAGATTGAAAAGCGGGGTAAGGAAGATATGTCTGTTGAAGAGCGAATCAGTCTGGATATCAGATATGCAAAAAATAACGATCTGCTAAAGGATTTATGGATCATAGCTAAAACGCCAACGGCTTTGTTTCAAAAAACTAATGTTTAACTTTGCGACCAGTTAACCGTTAAGGCTATGAAAATGAACAAGCAGGATCTACCATTGGTTTCAATAGTAGTATTGAATCTTAACTCCATCGATGTCACCTGGGAATTCCTGGAATCTACCCGGAAACTGACTTACCCGAATTATGAATTGCTTATTTGCGATATGGGATCTGAAATTGATCCTACCGAAAGGGTAAATGCCGCCCGGTTCCCCTATACCAGAGTCGTACGTTCTGAAACAAACTTAGGCTGTGCCGGTGGGAGAAACTGGGGGGTAAGGCACGCTAAGGGCGATTTTGTGTTCCTGGTTGATAACGATACTATTGTTACACCTAATCTTATAGAGGCATTGATCGAGCCGCTTCTGGAACATCCTGATGTGGCAGTTTCCTGTCCGAAAATTCGGTTTTATCATAGTCCTGAGATTATTCAATACGCAGGATTCAACCCGATCAATCCATTTACCGGCAGGAATTCTGCCGTAGGTAGTCTTCAGAAGGATAACGGGCAGCATGATACCGGCAATTATACGTTCAGCTCGCATGGTTGTGCTTCCATGATCAGAAAATCCGTTTTTGATAAAGCAGGATTTTTCCCGGAAAAATTCTTTTTCTACTATGAGGAAATGGATTGGAGCGCACGGGTCAAAAAAGCAGGATATAAGATTTACTATCAGCCCAAAGGCCTGATTTTCCATAAACAATCGCTTACCTTAGGTCTGCAAAGCCCAAAGAAGCTCTATTACCTTACCCGGAACCGTATCCTCTATATGAGAAGAAATACGAGTTTCCCGCAATTTCTTGTATTTAGTTGCTTTTTCACTTTCGTATCCATGCCCAAAGGTGTTTTAACGTTTGCCCTCAAGGGACAATACGAGCACCTAAAATCTTTTATGAAGGGTATTTTCTGGAATCTTACGACTTCCAAGCACTCTGCTATTTGATTATTTGACGCAAAATATTAATTTAACCGCCTTATCGACCGAATCTTAAACCTTAAGTCTAAACCTTAAACTATGCAACAAGCTGTGAATATTGAAAGAGATCATGTGGATTATGAAGAATGGTACCACACCGAAAGACACAGTACACATTTCAATGATGACTACTATAATGCCCGTGCTGAAATAGCAGTAAAGAAATTCTTTACCGGTGTTGACCTGAATTCAAAGATCCTGGATTTCGGATGTGGTCTGGGTCAGAATATTTATAAGATTCCCAACGCTGTCGGTTATGATATTTCCGAGTTCGGTGTGGAGTTCTGTCGCAGGAAGGGTATCAATGCTACCAATCATCTGACAGACTTACCGAACGAAAGTTTTGATATTGTTTTTTCTTCCCACGTACTGGAGCATCACCCTCATCCCAAAACCATGCTGGAAGATATCTTCAGCAAACTGAAGAAGGGTGGAAAGTTTATTCTGGTAATCCCTCACGAAACGCATGGTAAGGCACAATTCAAATTTGACCTGAATCAGCATTTGTACACCTGGAATTTTCAGGCTATCAATAACCTGTTATTGATGAATGGATTTGAAATCCTTGAAAATAAATACGTCAGGGGAGCAGGCTATAATAAGTTGCTGCCTTTGGCTAAAACGAATTTCGGGTTATACAGAACCGCTACCAACCTGTTGTCCAGACTAACGGGCATCAAAGAAATGATGATCGTAACAAGAAAACCCTAACAATGTGTCCCCGAAAAAACACATAAAGGTTCTTGAATGCATTCGTCAGGGACAGATAGGAGGTGGTGAGTCCCATTTATTGAGTCTTGTTGAACATCTGGATCGTTCCGTTTTTGATCCTGTAGTACTTTCTTTTACGGATGGACCCATGGTATCCCGGCTGGAGGCCATTGGAATCAAAACTGAAGTTATTCATACAGAGAGACCTTTTGACATTCCTAAGTGGGGAATGATCAGGAAGTGGATACGTGACGGTAAGTTCGATCTGATCCATGCACATGGAACCAGGGCCAATTCGAATATTTTGTGGGCTGCCCGGTCCTTAGGAATACCCGTCATCTACACGATTCACGGATGGTCCTTTCATGATGATCAGCAATCTCTGGTTAAGAGAATTCGCATATTAGGGGAAAAATACCTGACGTCTAAATCCACTTTGAATATTTCTGTATCCCAATCGAACCGGGAAACCGGAGTTAAATACTTTTCGGGGTTTCAATCTGTCGTTGTCAATAATGGAATTGATGGAACCAAATTCAATCCGGCTAACTCCTTTAAAAATATACGAGTTGAACTGGGAATACCCGAGGATGCTATTCTGGTACTTTTTCTGGCCCGGTTCACACATCAAAAGCAACCGATAACGCTTTTAAAAGCATTCCTGGAAGCGGCGAAGCGAAATGAAAAGTTATTCCTTCTTATGGTTGGGGACGGAGAAGAAAAGCCGGAAGCTCAGGAACTCCTGGCTCAGTCAGAATTCAAGAACCGTGTTATCCTTTCACCATTCCGACAGGATGTACCGGATGTGCTTCATGCGGCAGACCTTTTTATTTTAGCATCACTGTGGGAAGGATTGCCCATTGCTTTGCTGGAGGCTATGGCTATGGGAAAGGCTATTATCGCTTCTGAGGTTGACGGAACCAAGGAAATTATCAAGCACAAGCAAAACGGTTACCTTATCACTACTCACAACCTTCAACAGCAACTAACTACTGCCCTTGTGGAGGTAAGTGAGAATGAGAACCTGAGAAAAAAGATGAGCATTCAGGCAAGGCAAACCATAACAGAAAATTTCGACGCTTCCCGGATGACGCGGGAAATCGAGGCGCTATACAAACAAACCGTGCAACTAAACTAATCGAGATGAAACAGGAATTTGAAAGAATTTCAGATATAAAGAGGCTAGATTTCATAGCTGACGTACTGCATAAGACATTACCAAAGGATGCCACCGTACTGGATGTGGGATGTGGTAATGGTATCATTTCCCGAAGCCTTGGCAGAAAAGGGTTCAAGGTGCTTGGTATTGATATCAGTGAAAAGACCATTGAGAAAGCAAAGGCCCTCAATGATCTTCCGAATGTTGACTTTCAGGTTATGAGTGCCGAACAATTGGCTGTGAGCAATGAAAAATATCATGCTGTGGTATGCAGCGAGGTGCTTGAACATTTAAATGAACCTCATAAATTATTACTGGTTCTGCATCAATCCCTGAAAGAGGATGGTGTATTGATTGTTACTGTACCAAACGGTAAAGGACCCCGGGAACTATTTGTAACCAAGCCAGTTCAAAATCTGCAACAGAAGAATAACTGGATATGGAAATCCCTTCAGCAATTCAAGAAGCTTCTTGGCTATAAGGGAACTACCGTACAGTCTTCAGCAGATGATCTTACCCATATACAGTTTTTCACAAAGAAGTCGCTGGAGAATCTGGCCCGGCAAACGAAGTTCAATATCGTGCGTTTCGGCAAAACCAATTTTATTGAAGACGTTTTCCCTTTTTCCATATTCACCAAAAGGATCAAATTCCTGCAAAAGGTTGATTGTGCCATTGCCGATCGCCTTCCATACAGCCTGAATGGAGGATTTGTAACTGTATGGAAAAAGAACTGACCCTGTAAACTGCCACTGTCATGAAATTCTTATTTTATTTCTTTCTGATCGTGCAATCTATTATTGCGCTTTATCTATTGCAGCCTTTCCTATTACTGATGGTGCATTATATCAAGAAGGTCATCTTCCCTTATACATCACCGGTAAAAAGGAAGCCTAAAATCAATAAGGATTTCGACTTTGCCGCTATCATTACAGCCCATGTGGACACCCGTTTTATCAATCCTCTGGTTGATTCACTTTTAAAGCAACGTTATAAGAATTACCATATATATATTGTAGCTGACGCCTGTGATATCAGCACTTTATCCTATAATGACGGAAGGATAACCTTATTAAAACCGGAAACAGACTTTAATGCCAAGATCAAGTCGATCGGGTATGCCGTTGACCATTTTGTAAGGAATCATGATGCCCTTGTAATTTTTGATTCCGATAACCTGGTACATCCCGATTATCTGGATGTACTGAATAAATACTTCCAGCAGGGCTACAGGGCCGTTCAAACCCAAATGTTGTCGAAAAATACCACTACCGTTTATTCCCGACTGGATTCCATCGGACATATCTATTATACATTTCTTGAGCGTAAAATGCGTATGGAACTTGGATTATCCTCACACATACTGGGGCTGGGAATAGCGGTGGACTGTCAGTTGTACAATGAAATCATGTATAAGGACAGGCTTGGCGGATTTGACAAAAAGCTTCAGGCAGATATCGTAAAAAAGATACCGAGGTTAGCGTATGCTGAAGAGGCTCTTGTTTATGATGAGAAAGTAGATGACGGGAAAACACTTGAAAAGCAAAGAACCCGCTGGCTGTTTACCTATTTTCACTATTTCAAGCCTAATATGGATCTGTTCCTAACCGGAATTAAAAGGCTCAATTTCAATCTGATCTATTTTGGTTTTATAGTGCTAAGGCCGCCATTAATTATGGTGCTTGGAGCCGGCTTTTTATTTGCCTGCATCAATTTGTTCTTTGCGCCAGTGTATTCGCTGATATGGGCCGGTATTTTCCTAACCTATATTATCAGTTTTATACTTATTATTATTACTCAAAGCAAGCAAAAGGGAATGGCCAGTGCTTTATTATTCATTCCCTCTTTTGTTATCAGGCAAGGAAAGGCACTTCTTAAGATCAAGCAAGCCGGTAAATCGTTTCTCAAAACAGAACATTCCAAGATACTGTATATAGAAGACGTTCTGAAATGAGCCGATTAAAGAACCTTTATTATTCCTTTTCCGGACGGATTCCCCTACAGTTACTTTTAAAAGTTTCACCGGACACGTCCTTGTTTCCCTATCATCATATAGTCTCGGATGAGCTGGTGCCCCATATATATCATTTGTATCCTTATAAAAATACCAGGCAGTTTGCAAATGATCTGGACTATCTGCTCCGGAATTTCAAACCCATAGAGCCTGCTGAACTCAGTCATTATCTAGATCAGCATCATCAACTGCCCAAAAGGAGGTTCCTGCTCACTTTCGATGACGGGTTCCGGGAGTGCTATGAAGTTATCGCGCCTATGCTCAAGGCAAAAGGTGTCCCTGCTATTTTCTTTATCAATCCTGCCTATATAGATAACAAGGAAATATTCTACCGTAATAAGATTAGCCTGCTGTTAGGGATATTGAAATCGAGAACAGAGGATAAAGCCCTGCTAAGCGAAATAGCTTCGAAGCTGGGAGTACATACAGAACGTTATGAAGAACTGCGAGCCTCACTTTTGAATACAGATCAGCAGTCGAAATACAAGCTTGACATCATTTCCGAGCTTCTGGAATTCTCCTTTACAGATTACCTTGAGAGAAATCGTCCCTGGATGACCCGTCAGGAACTATCAAATCTGGCAGGAATGGGATTTACCATAGGAGGGCATAGTTGGGATCATCCCTATTATCAGAAGATCAGTGCGGCAGAGCAGATTGACCAGACTATGAGCTCGATTGATTATTGCCGTCAGTATACCTCTGAACCCATCACCTTTTCTTTTCCACACTCTGATGCTGCCCTGCAGCAACCTCTGTTTGATCAATTACTCGGTGCAGAGAATGGGATTGATCTCTTATTTGGTATACAGAATCAAAAAAAGGAGCTTCAAAATAAGATGATCCACCGTTTTAATGCAGAAAGATCTTCTGTTCCCTTCGATCAGCAGGTAAAAGGATTATTAACCTATTCCCTGTTCAGAAAATTATTACATAAAGAAACAATAAACCGAACTTATGCTTAGTACCAAGGCTAAAGAGTCTATGGGATTCTTATTTCCTATTTTGAATAAGGTCCGCCTGAACTGGCTTCGTGTTAAATATGCCGGCGATGCCGTTTACTGTGCGTGCTGCGGAAGTACCTTTAAAGAGTTTGCTCCGTTCGGAGGCTCCCGGCGGAAAAATGCCTGGTGCCCGAAATGTGAAAGCCTGGAGCGGCATCGTTTGCTGTGGATGTATTTTGATAAGAAAACTGACCTGTATAAAAAGCCCACCCGTTTGTTACATGTTGCCCCGGAAACCATCTTCTATGATCATTTTATCAAGCAAAAAAATATTGATTATTATCCAGCTGATAAGTTCAATAAAATGTATCCTGAAGGCACACATTATATAGATATCACGGCTATAGACATGCCTGATGCGTCCTTTGATGCGATCATTTGCAATCATGTCTTTCAATATATTGAGGAGGATCGTAAAGCCATGGCTGAGCTGTACAGGGTTTTGAAGAAGGGCGGATGGGCCGTTATGCAGGTTCCTATCAATAAAGAGCTGAAGCAGACGTTTGAAGATCCAACTATTACCGATCCGGTGGAGCGAGAGAAGGCATTTGGATTAAAAGATCATGTTCGGTTCTATGCCATGGATTATGTAAACCGTTTACAGGAAGCCGGGTTTCAGGTAATTGCCGATGATTATACCAAAGAGTTTACAGACCAGGAAAACTTCAAATATGGATTCTGGAAAGGTGATCCTGTTTTCTTCTGTACGAAGAAGTAAGCAAAATAAAAAAGAGCTGTTCGGAGAACAGCTCTTTTTTATTTTATTAGAAGATACTTATCTGATCACTGTATTTCCTGTTATGGTACTACCCGGTGCATTGGAGACCACATAGAATGTTAACCAGTTTGAGGCTGCATTTGCCAGGTATACGGTGTTATTTGTTACACTTGATGCCAAGCTGTTAGCGTTATAAGCTCCAACTCTGATCGCGCCTTTGGGTTTAGGATTTTTAATGATGTTGTTATACATCTGAATCTGCTGCTTCGGATTGGTTTCCACCAGGTTGATCGGATCATTACAGAAGATGGATTCCTGTCCGGAAGTGGTGCCATCATACCCGGCATTCTCTACGGTATTATTGTAGACCTTACAAAGGCCATATCCAAATACCTCAATTCCATTTCCGGTACCGGTTTTCACTGTATTCTCATAGATATCACCTGTGGTATTTCCACCCAGAATGATTCCGGATTGCTGCGAACCCATATTGATACGACCGAAATTATTAACTGAGTTATGGTGAATTTTGGCTCCGGAGCGGGCATTTGACAATTGAATGCCATCCCAATCCGTACCATCAACCGTATTATACGCGATCTCCACATGATCCATACGGATCGGAATCAGGTTGCCATTATAAGGATCGGCACTTGGATAGGTGTCTCCAATATACATTCCTTCTCCATGAACATCATGGATATAGTTATGGTGGATGTATATATTACTTAAAGTATAATTCGGGTAAATGCTTAAAGGTATGGAAAGGGTAGGGTTCTTTTTAATGTAGAATCCAACTTCTGTTCCGGTAACTTCAATATTGCTGATCTCAAAATCATGCGCAATTGCTATAGCTACCCCTGCATTGAACGTACTGTTGATGCTGATACCATATGTATAGGCTGAAGAACCATTTCCCAGGAGCTTAAAGTAAGCAGCATCATTATCAATCCTGATCTGATTTACTTTAACCTGGCCACCATAGTTGATAAATACGATTGGATTGGATGCATCTCCTTTGAATTTCCCTAAAACAATAAGGCTATAGGTTCCGGCCTTGATGCGTACGGTATCGCCCCCTTTCCAGCCGCGGGCAGATGCATCCGGAATATAAATCTCTGTTCCGGAAGTAGCTCCCAAGGTATAAACCTTTCCGGTTGTTGTAGTAGTGGTAGGTGCCGGTAACTGTTCCACCGGAGGAGTTGCAGCCGCTACACCACCGACTTCTGAAATCGAAAAGCCATTCAGATAATTATAAGTATTCAGTTTTGCAACCGTTACGACTATTTTGCCACCCGAAGGCGTTATTCCTGAGAAAGATGCTTTATTAGCCAGATTATTATCCGTTTTTACATCAACATTGGTGGTGCCGATTGTGAACCGTGTTGTATTGTTTGAGGTGCCTGCCCGGGACGCATAGAATTCCAGGTTATAGGTTTTCGCATTATCCAGACCTGAGATGGTCAGGGTTCTGTTGGATGTGGAATAGCTGGCGTATCGCACTACCTCTTTTGGGGCCATCGTACTTAGCAAAGAAGTGCTATTATCGCTTACTCCACCTTGTTGATTGAAGGCAGCTGTAATGGCGGAAGCTGATCCATCGGTGTATTTAAAGGCAGCTGCGCTTAAGGATGAAGCGGAATTCCAGTTATTCCAGGTGGCATCTGTATAAGCATTAGAGCCTCCGAAAATATTCACCTGTACCACCTTAGTTACAGAAGTACCTGAAGTCGTTTCAAGCTTCGTAGTCAGTGAGTCGCTTTGAATGTTAGTAATTTGCTGTTGCGTGAGAATCTGATCATCTTCGTTTTTCCGGCATCCGACTGCAAGTAAAAAGAGAGAAAGAGCGGTGAGAGAAGCTTGTAATTTTTTCATGTTTTTCAATGGTGTTTGTCATTGGTGGTTTGCGGCGCAATCTACCCAAATACAGTACCAAGTGTGGATGGATTTAGACAAATAAGACTCCTGGAATTCTTTCTTGTCCGAACTCAAACCCATACTCTAATTCAACGGATAAATAACCTGTTTGGTCGATACTTTATGTAAATACGGTAGCAAAAAATTTTTAGGATGTAGAAAATAAAAAAAGCCCATTGGGCTTTTTTTATATCGTAAAACCAAATCGATTATCTAACTGTCAAGGTTAACCCATTCAGATAATTATAAGAATTCAACTTTGATATGTTGACTGTAATCTTTCCATTCACGGGTACTACAGCACTGAAGGCCGCCTTAGTAGCCGTATTGTTGTCCGTTTTAACATCTACGTTCGTTGCGCCTACTGTAAATCTTGTAGTATTATTGGACGTACCAGCCCTAGAGGCATAAAGCTCAAGGTCATAGGTTTTGGTATTGTCCAACCCTGATATTGTCAACACTCTGTTCGAAGTCGAGTAACTGGCGTACC
Organism: Flavisolibacter sp.; assembly: GCA_036263415.1. GTDB lineage: Bacteria > Bacteroidota > Bacteroidia > Chitinophagales > Chitinophagaceae > Flavisolibacter. Next base: position 501 of record DATAHC010000421.1, on the reverse strand, counting down.
GAACTACCTCTTTTGGTGCCATCGTACTGCTTATCGATGTGCTATTATCACTGACACCACTTTGCTGATTGATGTTCATGGTTATGCCTGAAGCTGTTCCGTCCGAATATTTAAATGCTGATGAGGTTAAAGAGGAGGACGTGTTCCAGTTATTCCAGGTAACATCTCCATAGGCATTAGCACCTGCAAACAAGTTCACCTTAACCGATTTTCCACTGGTGCCGGATACGGAACCTGAAAGAGGGTTTACAATAACATTGACATCATCCGTAGCAGTAGCACCCTGATTATCCGTTACGGTTAATCTGAAAGTATAGGTTCCGGCAATCAAGCCAGACAGGAGTGGAGAAGCTATGGAAAGACTACTCAATGAAAAGGTAGTCGGCCCTGCAATCTTTGTCCAGGAATAAGACGCAATCGATCCATCAGCATCTGATCCTGAACCAGCTAATTGCAAAGAGGTAGTCGGAAGCGAAATGGTTTTATCTGTACCGGCATTGG
>DATAHC010000420.1:0-3475 GCA_036263415.1 Flavisolibacter sp. | reverse complement strand
CAGTTCCAGTTTTTCCGTATCGATCCTGCCATTATTGATCGCAGCGTCGCTTTTTTCGCGGCTGAGAATATGATAGATGCGGAAGCGGTTGAGGTATTTGTCTTTCAATGCTTCCAGTTCTTCCTTGAAAAGGATACTGTTCTTGGTTCGGTTACCATAAACCAGCGTAAAGCTGCTTTCCGGTTCCGTGTGCAGGGTGGTTTTGATAATAGACAAAACAGGGGTTATGCCACTGCCTGCCGCAAAGGCTGCATAGTTCTTTTTAAGGCCAGGATTCAACTCTGTATGGAATTTGCCGTTAGGAGGCATAACCTCCAGCACATCACCTGCCTTCAGGTGCTCGTTGGCATACGTGGAAAAAATGCCGCCTTCTACTTTCTTGACGGCAATGCGCAGCTGATTTTCAAACGGCGCACTGCAGATCGAATAATTTCTGCGGACCTCTTCTCCGTTCAGATGGGTGCGGAGGGTGAGGTTCTGGCCCTGTTTGTATTCAAAGGCTTTTTGCAGGTCTTCCGGTACCTGAAACAGAATGGAGACACTGTCTTCCGTTTCTCTTTGAACTTTTTTTATGCGTAACGGATGAAAATGGATCATATAGCTCAATCAAAAGCAGCAAAGATACTGTCAGGATGCAGAAGGATTCGCGGAATCCTGCTCTGACTGCTTTAAAACCGGCGCTCTACCTTATGCTGTTGTTTCGGAACCGTCTTCAAATAGGCGTAAATGGCTCTCACTTCCTTTTCAGTCAGGTTCATATACGGTTGCATCGGAAGGCGCAGTGGTGGCTGTCCGTTGGGCACCTGTGCAAACCGGACTGCCTTAACAAAATCATCCTCCGACCATTTGCCGATGCCTGACTCTTCATCCAGGGTAATGTTCAGCGAAGCGAATTTCTTACCATCCATTCCAATCATTTCATTGCCGCCGCCAAAGAAGCCCTCCGAGTTTTCAGGGGTGAAGTAGTCATTTTTGGCGAAATCCCTGGAGTGGCAGCTGTAGCATTCCAGCTGTCCCAGTGCAATATATTTACCCCATGCAACCATATTGTTCGTGTCTGGCTGTGGGATAGGCGCTTTCGGGTAAGGGAAAGGCTTCATGATCTTCGCGTTGGTGAGGAATTTAGTGAGAAAGGAAGGTTTGGTACCCGGTTGCCGTGTAGTATCAGCTGCTACCCAGGGATGGTCCGAGCGCAAAAAGGCAATGATCGAATAAAGATCCTCATCTGACAGATGTACCAGTTTTGGCATATAGGGCGGGAGGTAGGTTCCGTCGGGCCTGATACCGGTACGGAACAGATACGCCAGTTCGCCATCCGTCCATTGGCCGATGCCATGAGCCTTATCCCGGGTAATATTCCTGGAATAGATGGTTCCGAATTGTGTGACTTCATTCAGTTCTCTTCCGGTGAATTTTCCTGTTTGATCATTGAAATGACAGCTTTTACATAGCATGGAAGCCAGCTTTTCGCCCTGTACGATACGTGCAGGGGTAGGGTCGACATGAAGATTGATTTTCTCCGCTTTATAGGAAGGGATACCCCTTACGGAAATAAAGACGGCGCCCAGGGCGGCCAGTACCACCAGGAGGAGCACCAGCATCAGGAAATAGCGAAGGAACTTTTTCATGTCATTAGTTTTGGTTCCGTTAAGGTAAACTTTGGACTATAAAAGTTGAAATATTTCTAATTTCAGGGCTGGTTTCATTCGTTTTAAAGAGGCAAATAAATTAGCATCTCACCGTAAAAACGATTAGGTTTGCACGCCGTTTAAAAGGCAATGGTCCGGACGTGAATTCAATGGCACAGCGCTTTTGATCTCCCCATGACTATTTTATTCAACAAACCCTCAAACTTCAAATTATCATGTCTTTGATCGTTGTAGGCACTATGGCCTTTGATGCAATTGAAACCCCATTTGGAAAAACTGACCAGATCATTGGTGGCTCCGCGACCTATGTAGCGTATGCAGCCAGCAATTTTGTCAAGCCTGTGCAGCAGGTATCGATTGTAGGATATGATTTTCCTGAAGAGGAGATGAACGAATTGAAAGGCCGTGGAGTTGAAGTTGACGGTGTTGAGGTGGTTAAGGATAAGAAGTCCTTCTTCTGGGCGGGCAAATACCACCTGGATATGAATACCCGGGACACGTTGGTAACCGATCTCAATGTACTGGCTGATTTCAACCCGGTGATCCCCGAAAGCTACCAGGGCGCGGAATTCCTGATGCTGGGCAACCTGATGCCGAAGCTGCAGAAGAGTGTGATTGAGCAATTGCGCACCAGGCCTAAGCTGATCGTACTCGACACTATGAACTTCTGGATGGAATCGGCACTCGACGATCTTAAGGAAGTACTGACAATGATCGACGTATTATTGGTCAACGACAGTGAGGCCCGCCAGCTAAGCAATGAATTTTCACTGGTAAAAGCAGCCCGCAAGATCATGGCTATGGGCCCGCAATACCTCATCATCAAGAAGGGCGAGCATGGCGCCTTATTATTTCATAAGGATGAAGTTTTCTACGCACCGGCCTTACCACTGGAAGATGTTTTTGATCCGACAGGAGCAGGAGACACGTTTGCAGGTGGTTTTATGGGTCATATTGCCCGTACAAAAGATATCTCTTTCGAAAATATGAAAACGGCTATTATTGTCGGTTCCGCTATGGCCAGCTACTGTGTGGAGAAATTCGGACCGGAGCGCCTGAAAGAGATCACCAAGGAAGATATAGACAGAAGACTGAGCCAGTTTCACGATCTCGTGAATTTCGATATCGAATTGGTTTAATCATTGATCCATACGATGTACAGATCCCACGATCTTCGGAAAGGCTTCTTCAAGGAAGTCTTTCCTGTTATTACACTTACCCTCGGGGCCGTGATCTATTTTTTTATGATCGTCAGCTTAGCCGATCGCTTTTCACCCTGCAGGCTGAATGCCTCAATATAGATAACATAGATGCCAGATGGCAGCTTTACATTTTTATCATCCAGCCCGTTCCATCTCCAGTAACCCTTCGGGGCCAGCAGATCATTCTTAGCCAGGTGCTGCACCTGCCTTCCCTGGTCATTGAAAATGAATACATTCGCCACATAACCCCCGCTCTCCAGTTGATAGGCAATAGTGGCCTCATCATCCACGCCGTCATTATCAGGTGAAAAGATCTTCGGACTGATATGGAAGGCCGATAGAAAGAGTTCCTGCTCGTACGATTGGGAATTCCGGTAACCCGGAGTTCCATAACCAGCGGTACTGGCCGCTGAATGCCAGTTCAGGGAATTTTGAGTGGGTTCTCCGGCACTGATCCGCTCCAGCGCTACGCCTTCGGGATCTGCAATAAGTGGAAAATGCCATTTGGAGGAATAGGCCAGTTCGTCAATGATATGGACGGAGTCGATCAGAACGGCTAAGACACCGGTATCATTCGGTAAGGAAGGAAGCGCAGCCAGCTCCAGAACCGTACGCGGATCTTTT
>DATAHC010000419.1:0-12180 GCA_036263415.1 Flavisolibacter sp. | reverse complement strand
GGTTTCCCTGATCGTACCGATCGGAGCCGGTTTCAAATATTATGTAAATGATAATTTTTACGTAGGCTTTGAAATCACGCACCGCAAATCGTTTACGGATTATATGGATGATGTTAGTACTACCTACATCGATAACAACCTTTTTGCCAAATACCTTTCTCCTGAGCAAACGGCAATGGCCAACCAGTTATATTACAGAGGTAACCTGGTTCCCAATGGTGTCAATACCAGAAACCCGCCGGTAGGAGACATCCGTGGCAATCCTAAGCAAAACGACTCTTATTTTTCATCGATCATCAGGATGGGCTTCCGTTTAGACAACTGGAACTCTCCTCTATCGGTGAAGCAAATGCGTTGTCCTTCGTTCTATTAAACACCAATGTATGCGACCAAACATACTGCTGATTATATCTTTATTAGTGTTCTCCGGAGCGGCTCAGGCGCAAAGCAATGGGAAATTGATGGCGACCAGCACCAGCTATTCCCCGGCTCCCAAAAAGGCCAAGCGCAATGTGGTCAATCTCTATCCGAATCCCAGTACGAACGGCACAGTTAGTGTCAGCTCCAACAGGGAGGAAGAGCTTCACTTCTATATTTTTGATCTGGAAGGAACACTGATCTTTCAGGCTACCCTTCGGAATAAAGATAAAAAGCAGGTAGAGAAGTTGAATAAGGGCACCTACATGTATAATGTGTTTGCCAATGACGAAAGCATCGAAGAAGGTAAATTAATCATCAAATAAAATAACTTCCAATAAGCGGGCAGAAAGCTTAATAAAATTCGATACCCTGGTTGATGAAACCTAATCCGTTCCCTATAGTACGCTAATTAAAAATTTTATTAATCCTTTTCTGCCTCCCCTTATTGGATCACTTCAGTTCTTTTCTTGCCATAACTGTATCCCGTATGCAGGGAAATTGGTGTAATCTGATATCCGAATGAAAAAGATCAACGTCTGCTTCACCAGATTTACTGAATCACTCCCTGCTGCTTACGGGCTTCCCTCACCATCCATTCAGGTTAATTAGTCAAACCCGTCCCGGTAGCCGACTTCAGTTCTATACCTATCTTTTTCATCAGTATCGAAGCATTCAGGCTGGTACATACACCCTGCTTGAGGCGATAATCGAAGTAAAGCTCTTCGCCTGCCACCTGAACATCAAAATGATAATTATCGATGGCCGAAGGAAATTGCTGTTCCAATGCTGCCAGCTCCACATCATGCGTGGCTATTACGGCAATGGCCTGTTCCCGTATCAGCTGTCTTACCAAGGCCTCCGATCCGGTATGCCGGTCCAGCGAGTTCGTTCCTCTCAGAATTTCGTCCAGCAATATAAAGATCGGCTCATGTCGGTTCACCGCTTCAATAATGGCTTTCAGCTTCTTTAGTTCCGCATAAAAAGTTGACGTATTCTCTGCAAGATTATCGGCAATCCGCATACTGCTGATCAGGTGTACGGGTGAAAGCTCAAAGTAAGTGGCACATACCGGTGCTCCTGCCTGTGCCAGGATGGTATTCACGCCCAGGCTCCTTAAAAAAGTGCTCTTGCCGGCCATATTCGATCCCGTAATGAGACCAATTTTAGGAACCCCGTTCAGGGAAAAGTCATTTGATACACGTACGTCGCCGGGTATCAGGGGATGCCCCAGGTCTTTACAGTTCAAAGTGAAATGGGTTTCACGGAATACGGGGAACACCCAGGCCGGATTATTGAACCGCAGGGTGGCTAGTGAATGCAACACTTCCATTTCCGCTATGGTGGAAAACCATTGGGCAGTCAGGGCCCGGTTCCGGTTCCTCCATTCGTTCAGGGCGATCATCTGCCTTACATCCCATAACAGAAATACATTGAAGAATAAAAGACCGGCAATGTTCAGGCGTATATCGAAGCGGTCCAGTATCACCTTCAGGCGCCTGATTTCTGCAGAAGCCCGGGTATCGCCCGTTCTAACATCCCGTTGCAGCTGTTTGAAGTGAGCTGAGGAAAATGATCCTGATTCCATCCAGTCCATCAGTTGGTGAAGGGTGCTGATCTCCTTTACGATTCCTGACAAATGGATATAAGGTTTGATGGTATTACGGCTGAGCACGATCGATATAAAAAAGTAGAGTCCGTACAAACTCGAAAAAAGACTCGTGGGGATGAGGCCGAAGATGGCTGCTGCGGCCGAGCCTAATGTGATCACACTATACGCTATCACTACTGCTTTCCAGGCTTTCCCGGTAAAATGCTTATTTTCTTCTGCCAGCCACTGGCGGGTCTTTTCCTCCGTTTTCAGCGTAATTGTAGTCTGCATGGCGATCGCCTGAAATTCCTGGCGCCAGGCAGGATCGGAACTCATGTCTTTTATCGCTTCCTGTCTTTGGTAAATGTGTTTGCTGTCAAGTGGCTCCAGAAGGTTATGCGCAAATAGGTGTTGGCCCTGCTCGGTATGGCATCGGTTGGCCCATTGAAAAAGAGAGGCTTTGCCGAACAGGTCCAGATCATTGGCATAGGCATGATGAGCAGGAAGGAACTGATGTCCATCCTGTCGTTGGTGAAAACGGTGATGGAGAACCTCCAGTTCCTCTTCATTGATACGGATCAGTGTTTTCGTATGGGTGATCTTTTGATTATTGGTCACATCCAGGGATACCAGGAAGAGGAGCAGGGCCAGACCGATGGTCACCGGCAGGAGTCCGTAGAGACCAAACGCTACAAAGACTTTGTAGGACACGGCAATGGTGATCACGAACAGCAACAGGCGTCCGCGCCCCAGTTGTTTACGTTGATGCTGCCAATGCGCCAGTTCGGCTTTCAGGCTGATCAGTCTTTGTTGGTAATACTCGGCTGGTGCGGACATGTTTTACGTATTGGTGGCGGGATCTGACTGTTGATAAAGCATCCTTTACATAGTGGCAATTTGTGCCGGCTTGTTCTCTCGTGGCTTTTGAACCAGGTAATAATAGCCCAGTATCAATACCCCAATGGCAAAAGGGATAATGGCCATATGCTTTCCTTCCAGTCCGCCGAAAACCTTCACCGTATCGAAGTGAAAGAACTCGCTGATCATCCAGTAAGCATTGGCGGAGATCCAGAAGGTAATGGCCAGGTTATGCGACAATTCCGATTTAATATCACGGGTGCGCCACGCAATGATGATAGCAATAGCCAGCGTGGGAACGATCATGGCAATTCCCAGCACTTTCCAGATCATGCACCAGCTCACATCTTTCAGCAACCAGAAAACAATATGCATATTCTCCATTTTCCGGTACCGTGCCGGAATCACATACATTGAATCGTCCGATTGTTCCATGGTGGCTTTTTTGAAGGCCTCAAATGTACTATTTGCCGTATTTATTTGGAAAGAATCCGGCTGAAACGCCGGATGTCCGCCTCGGGTGAAACAGGAAAGCCATGAACCAGGTGTTGCGACAGCTGGTGAGCGAAGAAGGGCGCCAGGGAGGTTCCTTTTGTTCCCAGTCCGTTTAAGATGCCCAACTGGTCCTGGTGGGGATGCAGCCCTACAAAAGGTCGCCGTTCGATGGTGGCCGGGCGCACAGATGCCTTGTGGCTGATGATCTCAAAGGGCCTTTTCAGCCATCGGTCCAGAAGGGATCGGGTTTGCTGAAGAAATGATTCGGTGGGATGCGGATCGCTGAACTCCCATTGGTAAGTGGACCCTACCCAGAAGGTATGGGCCTCAGCCATTGGGGCCAGGATCATTCCCTTCTTGAATATGTGCTGGTTGTCCAGTCCTTCGCACCGGATCAGCAGTGCTTCGCCTTTGTTGGGAGCAAAGGGCAGCAGCTGAAACCACGGATTACGGAAGCTTTCAATGCCATCACAAAAGAGTATTTTTTGTGCCATCAGGTCATCGTACTGTATACAGTCTTTCTGTATTTTCAGCTCCTCCTGCGCAAAGCGCTGATCGATGAAACGGTTCTTAGCGATCAGGAAATCACGCCAACGGGTCAGTAACAGTTGCACGTCGATCAGGTAGGCAGGCTTCACCTCTCCGCAACCGAAATCATACTGAAAGAATTGATTGAAATGATTCTGATCCGGATAGGCATGCAGGTAGGTATCATCTTCACTTACCCGGTCTACAAAAGCATTGCGCATCTGTGCGGAGGGGAAGAAATCGATGATGCTTTTCTCATACACCAGTTTTATGTCCAGCTCTTTTTCCAGTTCCCGATAGGTTTGTATGGCGAAAGGCATTACTTCTTCGATCATCCAGGTGGTCACATAGCGCCGGCCGGTGACCGGATTTATGATACCGGCGGCTATTTTAGAAGCCGTATCCTTCTGGCCTTCGTCCATCACCACAAAGGATTTTCCTTCCCGGTAGAAAAACCAGGATAACAGCGTTCCGGCTAACCCTTGTCCGATGATAAGATAATCTGCTTGCATGAAGGCTAATGTAAATGGAAAACCAGAATGTAACAATTTAAAGGCCACAACCGCTTCGTCCCGGTTATGGCCTTTCTTTTATAGTACCATGCTTAGAACATGCTGCTATTCCTCGACCGTGATCCGCACGCCTTCGCTATGGGCAGCGAATTCCGGCGCATACAGGCATTGGATCGATGTAATGCCATTACTGAAATCACCGGCATGCGAAGCAAATAAGGCATATTCGAAAACATAGGTGCCTTTTGGCAGGTAATTAAAGAAGAAATTGGTACTGGCATCCCGGGTTGTTTCATAATAACCCAGACCACCCTGCCACTGATAGCCGCTTAAAACATTGACCGGTTCCAGTGCCGATGCCCGAAGGTCTTTCATATGCACATATTCCAAATCCCTGTCTACCCGCAGCTCTACCCGCACCTTGATCTTATCACCAACGTGAATGGGGGAGGAAGGTGTTATCGGTTGCAATACCGGACCTTTGTCGGTATTCTTTTCAAGAAAAAGCTTTTTGGAAAGTTTTAGAGGAGTAGCGGCCGTGGTAATTTTATCCATATCCTCAAAGTACTGCCAGTAAACAGCACCCCAGGAAGGAGCGCTGCCTGGCTTCCCGGTTGCCCGGTCTGCCGGCTGGTCAACTGTTACGGAAAGCGTTCCCATCTCCGGTTTAACGAAGCTTCCATCCAGGCGTTTTTTGAAGTACCCGGTTCCGGCCTCTGTCTTTTCTGTCGTACTGGAGATCACGAGACTCCCTGCTTTGATCTGTACCGATGCATCGGAAGCCATCCAATCCGTACCCTGCAGTAGCAGGGCGTAACAGGCTTCAGCCGTTGCCTTAGTGGTTTGCCAGTTATTGGTTTGCTTGTTCTTCAACAGCCAGGTTTTCAGGTCATCGACCATCTTCGTGTCTTTACCAACTTCCTGGAATACCTCGATCATCAGGGCCTGCGTTTCGATAGGGGCATGGTACCAGTACCAGCTGCGACCGAACGCATTTTCCTTCCAGTAGGTTCCCATTTCCGGATCGGTTATGGCGGTTTCTTTCAGTGAGCGTAGTATAGCAACCGGTGTCTGCGTATCATTATAACGTGAAAGTGCCAGCGCAATCATTCCCTTCATGGAGATGCTTTGATTGGGCCAGAATTGCTTCGCCTGCTGCCGGTAATAGCTGATAGCGGTACCGGAATAGTTCGCCACCTCCGGAAAAAGGCTGCGCATATAGAGATATTGAATCTGGGTAGAAGAAATCTGCTGAGCCTTCAGGTTGGCCTTGCTTTTAACCAGCTGATCATAATCTTCCTGGATCTTGCGATCGAGGTAGGTGAGTGCTTTCCGGAAGATGGGGGTTTCCACTACAGGAATACCCAGCTTTTTCAGATGGCCCCATCCTGTCATAATATATTGGGTAATATACCGGTCGTCCGGTCCGCCTTTGAACCACACGAAACCGCCATTATCGGATTGCATTTCCTCCAGCTTCCGGAGATTGGCCTGCTGCTCGGATTGCAGGCGCACCAGGTCGAACAGGAGCGCCAGATTTCTCTTTTGCTGTTCTTCATTCTTCGCCTGCAGCACCCACGGTGTTTCTTCCAGGAGAACCGATTTCAATTCCTGGTTCTTTTGAAGGGCCGACAGCAGGGCGACCGTGTCAGCTGTCTTCCATTTCTCAAATACCTGGCGGAGGCGCGGGGAACTTCCGGCGATCCGGGCGGCAATGGCATTTGCATAGTAGCGGTTCCAGGTTTGCTCCGCGCATTCATAGGGATATTCCATCAGGTAGGGCAGCGCCTGAACGGCATACCAGGCCGGGTTGGAGGTGAACTCAAATACCAGGGACTGGCTCTGCAGGCTTTCACTTTCGCCCGAATGCTGCAGTTTACCGAAGTTGAAGTTTTTAGTACCGCTTCCCCGCATGGGCAGGGGCAGGGTTTCCGTGACCAGCAATTTGTTGGTAAGTACCGGCAGGCTATTCTCTTCACCGTCGCTAAGCTTGCCGGAGCGGGCGGTGAGGCGCCATACCAGGGCGTTATGGAAGGTGAAAGGAACTTGTATCGGGAACTTCACTACTTCACTTTGCCGTGCCCCCACGGTGAAATATTGATTGGGGAAGGTGTTGAGAAACCACCCATCAACGGATTGATTGGTGGTGGCATCGAATAGTTCCAGCTGCGCCTGGCCGGTAAATTCCGAGTCAGTCAGGTTCACGATCTTGGCCGTGAACTCCATATGATCACCCTGGCGCAGAAAGCGCGGTGCATTGGGCTGGATCATTAATTCTTTCTGAGTAACCAGCTCTTTAGCATTCAATCCAAAAGCCAGTTCTTTGTTATGGGCCAGGGTTTGCAGTTTCCAGCGCGTTAGGGCCTCCGGCGCTGTAAATGAAAACGCGATCGAACCATCGGCATCGGTATGCAGCTCCGGAAAGAAAAAGGCCGTTTCATTGAAGTTCTTCCGGACCTGTATGGCTTCGGAAGGCTGCACCGGTTCATTTTTCTCCTTAACCATTGTAGTTCCGATAACAAACATTTCATTGGATACAGCGCTATCCGATGTGGAGTTGACACCACGTATGCGGACGCTTGTAGGAGCCCCGGGAGGGGAAGGTGGAGCCATGGATTGTAACTTGGCATTCTCTTCCATTCCAGACGTGAATTTTTTATTATACCGATACTGTAAGGTTCGATTATTTGAGGCTTCGAAAATCAACTGGTCATAGACCTTTTCAAAGTTTTTATAAGGGAATTCTGTATACCGCATGTTGGAGCGGTCGGAAGTAAAGGTGATAGCCGACCATAGGCCCACCTGTGAAAAAGAAGGCCATATGGAAGGCGTGTACCAGTTGTGTGGCTGAAACTGATCGAGCGAAGCGTCGTACATACTGGCCAGCATCTCAGCCGCCACCTTCTCGTTTTTATAGCCCGTCAGCTTTACTTTCCATTGCTCCTGACTGCCCGGAAGGGTCTTATCCCGGAAGGTGCTGAATTCAATAGATAGCTCTTTATTCGTCCAGGGTACCGTGATCACATCATTGAAGGAATAGAACCGGTTATCCTTGACAAAGAAGTAGGCCAGTCCGAAACCGCCGCGGTCTTCTTCCGTAGCCGTAAAGTTGAACTTCTTTTTCTCCTCATTCAGTGAATGGAATTGAAGCTTCCTGTCCTCTTTACCACGGCTTGTTTCTTCGATCAGGAAAACGTCCGAAGCAGCAGAGCCCACCAGGATCTGGGTCTGCTCTCCCGGCTCCACAGGAGTACTGGCGCGGGTCCAGAGATATTCCGGATGCGACAAACTATTCGAATTCGGATCATACAGCTCGATATACTTCAGGTCCTTTACCTCGTTGCCTTCCTTATCTTTAGCAGATAGCTGGATTTCATAATAACCGGGTTTGAACCTTGTATTTTTCAGGAGCCATGGTCCGGAAACGGCACTGGTGTCAGTAGCGGAATAGACCGTTGCCCCTTTCGCCCAGTTTAGTATATCGGTTTCATTCCGGTATTCATCAAGCGGAAAATAGCGCAGGAATTCCTCTTTATTGTAAACGAACGTATCCGGTTGCTGCCAGTACCTTTTACGGATCAGGCGCTGTTCCGGCAATAAGCTCGTAATGGTTACTGTAACCAGGGTTTTCTGGTGGGCGCCATTCAGGTTCTCCGTGGTTAGGTTCAGCCGGGAAAAGGAGTCTGACGGCAGGCGCTCGGGTACCTGTGCGCCAATCAGCAACGATTTATAACCAGCCGTTACCGTCGTATTGCCGGACCGGGTTTCTCCGTTGGGATCCGTGATGTCGGCCGTTACTTCGTAATCGAAAAGCGGATCGAGTTTGGGGTTTACCTTACGGTCAGGAAGAGCCCTGAACGAAAGGCGGAAGTTTCCCTCTTTGTCGGTTGTGGTTTCGCCATGGGCGATCTCCTGGGGAGCAGAGGGTGGTAACCACCATTTATAAGTGAGCCAGGGATAGATGAACCGGGCTTTCCGTACCACCCGGTACACTACTTTAGCTTTGTCCACTACATTACCGGCGTAAGCTTTTGCTTCTCCTATCAGGGTGATGGTATCGCTTACCTTGTAGCTTTCCCTGATATCTTGAAAGGAGACCTGAAATTTAGGGCGCTTGTATTCTTCTACGGAGAAGCTTACCGAGTTCGCTTCTTCCTTATCCGTGATGCGGAAGGAGCCATTCAGCTGACCCGGGGGAAGTATAAAGCGGCCGTTCAGCGAGCCGAATTCATTGGTGGTGAGAACCAGGGAATCCACTACTTCCTCATTGGCATTGTAGAGGTACAGTTTGGTGGTATAATCAGTGGCTATCGTTGATTTTTTGCCTGCTTCGTGGAGTGCAATGGCTTTAAAGTAAACCGTCTGCCCGGGACGGTAGATCGACCGGTCGGTAAAGAAAAACAGCTTCTTCTCCATCTTCGGATCCGTATTATTGGTGTAATAGTCATACGTATAGCTGATGCTTCGGGTAGCCAGGTAATCCTGCTTCCAGGCTATTTCATAACTAAGCCCATAATTATTCACATCCCTGTTCTTCACTACCGTAGCAAAGCCGTTCTTATCTGACCGGTAGGTAGCGCTGAGCTTCCGGGTATATTTATAGGTTTTGTAGTCGTATTGCCGGTTGATCAGCTTTATTTCAGCATCGGCAAGCGGCTTTCCTGTTTCCCTGTGCAATACAAATAAACGGTTGCCCTGTTCTACATAGCTGATGTTGGAAACATGAAACAGCTGCGCACCCATAAAGCTTTTTTTCTTATCAAAGGCGGCATCGGATGAGCCCACCAGGAAATAGTCGCCCACAGGCAGGCTGTCGATACGGATCTCTGCCGAATGATCCATCCAGTCCCGGGTATCCGGCAAGGCCTGTTGCCAGGTTCGCATCGGGTATGTTTTCAGAAGGCTGTTCCACCAGGCTTCCTGGTCCGTGTCCATCTGGTCAATCAGGCTGGTGGAGGCTTTGATCAGGCGGAACGTAATGCCTGCCAGACTGCGGTACCGCACCAAAGCCCGGAATGGCCGGCCGGGCAGGTTTACTTTCTCTGTTTCAAAGGAGTATTCCGGTCGTTTGATCCCATTCAGCAGGTTGAAGCTGTTCACCCATCCTTCATCTTTTACCGCACTATCCTTTACGATATCCTCCAGGATGCGAACGGCCATCCTGCGACTGTTATGTTGGGTGGTATCTTTCAGCGGATCGTATTGACCGGCCTGTTCCTGAAACCAGGCCGCCAGCAGGTAGTAGGCCTGGTGAACGCCCGGTAGACCTTTGTAGGCAGCGATCTGGTTCTCTAGCGCATGGGTATACAGCGAATCCTTCTCTTCGGCAACAGACACCTGATACATCCAGCTGATCCGTTCTAAATCGGCATCAATCAGGGCCGCTGCATCTTTATTACGCAGGTGAAAGCCGATCAGTTGCTGATAGATCTGAAGGGCCTTATGCTGAAGGGAAAGGGAATCTTTGGTGAGAAAGCGGGCTTTTACAAATTCACCGGCCGGGGCAAAGGCTTCAGGCTGATCTACCTGGAAAGCGTAGGCCGGCTTTGACAGCATCCGTTCATCATTTTTGAAGTAGTCCAGCGCTTCATGAACCAGCAGGTCATAAAGGGTCGGCCTCAGATTCGGGGTATTGCCTTTAATGAGGATCGGTTCATAAGCTGTCAGACTGGTCTGCTGCAGCAGGCTCTCTTTACTGATCGACTGCAGGTAGAGTTCGCCGATCTTTTTATGAAGGGCTTCTGCAGACCAGGTCTGCACGTCCTTCGGGTCATATTCGGCCAGGCTCGTACGGTCGTAAAGCTGATACCGGTGCTGCTGAAAATACTGCCAGTACAAACCGGCCTGAAAGCTTTTGAGCAGGGAAGCAGCGGGCTCTCCTGCAGCAGCAATTTCCCTGTCCAGTTCCTGGATGGCCTTTGTGTTATTCTCTTCGCGTGTATCGGACTGGAGGCTTACCATATAGACCAGGGCTTTCACCAGCTGGGCATTATTGCCTTCTTTTTTCGCCCTGGCATATATATTCTTTACTTCTGCAAGAGCCGATTGCGGCAGGGCCTTGTCATTGATCAGGGTCATCACTTTTTTCCAGCGGGCCTCATAGCCGGGGGCCTGGGCAGACAACGACAAAGAGAATAATGCGAGTATAGCAGTAAGCAGACAAAACGTTCCTTTCATAGTAATCTGGGGTTGACATCCCTTTGCAGGGATGCACGAACATACGCAATTACATAAACTGTTAAGGTCTCTCACCAATCTGCCCAACGGGGCTTTAACGTTTGTTTAGCCACCGTTCACTAAACATTCGTTTTATCAGGCCTTCTATGTTGTGGAGGAAATTTATATGAAAACAATTTTTACCCTTTTACTGGCCTCGATCTTCACCACTTCTGCCTTTGCCTACGGGGAAGGCAGGCTTACCGTAACACTTGCCGCGAATAAAAACCTACAGCTGGTTATTGATGGCCGAGCGTACCAGACGGCTGAAACGACCCTGTTGCTGGATAACATCCAGCCCGGTAACCATACCATACAGGTCTATAAATCCGGAAAGTATATGAATGGCCGAAATGGCCGCAACAATAAGCGGAACGATCTGTTATACACTACAACCATTTATATGAAGCCCTCGTATCATGTAGATGTAATGATCAACCGGTTTGGAAAAGCCCTTATTGATGAAAAAGCCTTGTCAGACCGGAACGGCCGCTGGGACGACGAGGACTGGAACAGCTCTGATAATGGTAATTATGGCAATGGCGGCTATGGTAATGGCGGATATGGTAACGGCTACAACCAGGCGATGAACAATTACGATTTCGATCAGCTGGTCAGCCATATCAAAGCCCAGGTGTTCAGCAGCGGTAAGCTGAATACGGCGAAAGACGTGATCTCCCGTAACTATTTCTCAACAGCCCAGGTGCGCCAGCTGATGCAGCTCTTTACCGCCGACAGCGATAAGCTGGAAATTGCGAAGATCGCTTACCGGTATACGGTAGATCAGAAGAACTATTATATCTTGGGCGATATATTTACTTTTCAAAGTACGAAGGACGAGCTGGATCAGTATCTCCGTACGTACCGATATTAAGTTATTACATGCACTAATCTGGTACTTATTGATGACGACGAAACCCTTCCTAGGAAGGGTTTCACCTTTTTGAATATAGGGCGAGGTGCCTGTGTTCCCATCGATTGCCGTCTTTTCTTCTCTGCTTGTTTTCTACCTTTTGCCTTGATGCAAAAGGTAGAGCCAAAAAATCAAGAACAGGCGATTGGCTCCGCCCGCCTGTTCGCCCGCGCTCCCCCCAAACCCCCTAAAGGGGGCTTACGGTCTTTTCCTAACGTCGCTGCTTTCCTACGAAAGCGGTTCTTGTCGTGCTATGCGACGATACTGCAGGCGCTGTATTCCGCTGTGCTGTCATTAAGGTTCAGTCCTTTCATCCATACGTGCGGAATAAGGCGCTTGGGCTGATTAGCTGGTTCGAGAATTAGCTGATTAGCTGATGGAAAAGCCGGATAGATATTCCAATTATCAATTTGCCAAAGTGCCAATGGAACAGCTAATGATAACCTCATCCCAGGGCCCAGATTGTCTTGCCTGTTTTGTCTTTGTCATGCCTTTTTTTGCCTTTGTCATCCCGACGAAGGAGGAAGCTTTTACGACCAAACTATTGTAAAATCTAACTGCCGCACAGTTCAAACCGTCATTGCGAGGACGGTCATTCTGCTAACACAGTCAGACTATACGATAGTTAGCACGTCCAGGCGAGATGGCCG
>DATAHC010000418.1:0-4823 GCA_036263415.1 Flavisolibacter sp. | reverse complement strand
CCGAGTATGCGTTGTATGTTTCGTTGCTTGGTAAGGCTGTAGGCAGGCTTGATGATAAAAGCGATCGTCAGCAGAATCCAGTAGCTGTGATGGCCGGACGAAATGAATTTCACGATCATGAAACCGGTGAAGCAGGCAGTCATCACGCGTATCGAATGCTTGAATACGCCGGAATCCAGGTTCAGGTTATTCCAGAAGATGCTGGGGTCCAGTGGCTGATGACTAACAAAATGGGTATGATCCAGTTGGGCACCAGGCTTCCTGGACTTTTGATCCATTTCGAAATAAAGAGTCAGTTCGCGGAAACGGGTTACCAGTTTTCGCATATTGACCAGGATCTTTTTTAAGACCAGATTACTTTCGGTATCGGTTTTGGAAAGTCCATCAATGGCCTCTTTAAGATGTCTTAGCTGGCTGTCAAAATCAACTGCTGGTACATATTGGGCACGCAGCTGGATGGCTACTCCGGCATGATCGAGTTCCTGGGCAATACGGTGTATCAGAAGGGAAACTTTTTCCAGGATGCCTGAATGACCATAGCGGGTGCGTATGGCTTCATAGTCGTAATAGGTTGCTGTTATATCTTCAAATAGATCCACTGTTTCAACAAAGGTCATGACAAGCTTTCTTCCCATAGCCGTGGATTCATTCACGATCTGCCTGGTCTTGAAAAGCAATTCTCTAACGGCATCCTGCTTCTCACTGACTACGATCTGTTGTGCCACCAATTTTCTATAGGCCTCATCCAGTCGGGTATGCGGATCATAAAAAGCGGCTTTCACGGACAGATAACGGGCAACTTCCCGAATGGAATCGCCCAGAATGCGCTCAGCCGGCCTATACGGTTGAAGGCTGTTGAAGATCAGGCTGATGGTGGCATACCAGATGCCTCCAATTAAGGTCAGCAGGCTGTGGAAAGCTATTTCGTTGGAAGGAATTGGCTTATCCATGGTAAAGATCAGGATCAGCAGGCAGGCATTGCCAACGGCGCTGGCTCGGTTACCATAAACGGTGAACATGGAAAAGAAAAAACTCAGCACTACGATCTCCAGCCCAAGCGTGTATAGGTTCATCCTTGCCAGGGAAGTAAGAGCACTAACCAGGAAGATCAGAGCAGCACAGATCAACATGCCATTCTTTTTATGGATCACGGGGCCTGGTGCATCGGCTATACTTACACACAATGCCCCGGTTGAAAGGGTAAGTCCCAGATCAAAATGACCGGTGAGGGAGCCAAGAAGTGCCGGTATCAGAATGGCAAAAGTGGTTCGCACCCCGTCTGCAAAGGCCTGACTGTAAAAAAAATACCGGATCTCTTGTGCTTGTTTCTGCATGTATTGGCGCTAAGCTGCTTTCAGCGAAACTAAAATTATGCCTTTAAATATTCCTGTGCAGGAATCATGGGGTTCTGCAAGTGATTATATAGTAGCAGTAGATCAAAGCTGACAGAAGCCGGAGATGATCTTAGCCACCTGCTTCACGTCTTCTATTCCATGAGGCTTGTTCATCCAGGTAGCAAGGTATTGCTCGCAGAATTTTTTATCAGCTTCGTTTGTGGAAGTAGTGTAGATCAAAACGGGTACATTACGGAAACCCGGACGGCTCCGGATGGCAATAAGAGCCTCTTTGCCATTCATGCGGGGCATATTAATATCGAGTACGATCAATAATGGAGCGCTGGTATTAACTGCGAAATCGTCCAGAAACTGTATGACCTCTTTTCCATCTCTGAATTCCAAAACATGCACATTGCGGTTGTACTGTTTGAAAAAGCCGGTAATCAGTTCCAGGTCGTCCGCATCATCATCAGCAAATATGATGTAGCGGCTTTTCATAAAATGAATATAGAGCAATAATAAAGGTTCCGCAAGTTTTTGGAATTGAAATTTTTTATGGCCTGAAAGATTTAGACAGCTTCATTTACGGTTACACATCTGGGAATACATTTATGGATGAGCTTACCCATAGGCATAAAAAGGCCCCCGTTACTGACGGGGGCCTCGCTTTATGATTCATTTTATTTTGCAGCTGATGCTTTCTGAATCTCATCAAGCTTTGCTACGTATAAGCTTCTACCATGTGTTCCCAGTATGATCTCATTATCCCGCTCCTGAATGGCAATATCATGAATAGGGATGGATTTCGGTAAGCCTCCATTCCACATCATAAATGATTTTCCTCTATCGGAACTTACATACAATCCTCCATCTGTTCCCACATAAATAAGATTCTCATTCTTCGGATCTTCCTTGATGATATTGATGGACTCCATGGGAAGGTCCCTGCCCAGTGCAGTCCATGTGCTACCGTAATCTTCACTTACAAAAAGATAGGGGGTAAAGTCATCATACCGGTATCCGCTTAAGCTTGCATAAACACGGCCTTCCTTGAACCTGGAAGCTGCCACACGGCTCACCCAAAGATCCTGAGGCAGTCCACCGATTTTCTTGGCACCGCTGATCAGGGTCCAGGTAGCTCCCGCATCTTTGGATACATGAATATTTCCATCATCGGTACCGGTGTAAATCAGTCCGAAACGTAACGGTGATTCAGAAATGGTTGTGAGAGTGCCATAAGGAACATCGCCATCCCTGCCTCCTTTGCTCAGATCGGGGGTTAAAGCGATCATGGTATCTCCCTGGTTGAAGGAACGGTGAAAGCGGTTGCTGCCAAAATAAACGATATCGTTATTATGAGGACTTAATAAGATCGGCGCCTGCCAGTTGAATCGCAGGGGCTTTTCGCCCAGTTCGTGCCGTGGAGTAATGCGTCGTGTACCTTCTTTGGTTAATCGGTTGGTGCGTGCATAGTTGCCGAACTGAGAACCATAATAGGTGGTCAGGTTGTCGCGCTGATCCACCTGTACCTGCATTCCGTCGCCGCCACCAATGTTCTTAACATAATCGTCTGATTGCCCCAGTCCTGAATTGGCGAAGGAGTTGCGTCCACTCCCCGAGGGCAGGTACCATACACCATTGTCCTGAAGCCCTCCATACACATTGTAAGGTCTGGCATTGTCTACGGCAATCGCATAGTACTGGCCTACAGGCGGTGTGTTTGCCTTAAACCAGTTCTCGCCGTTATCATACGTGATATTCACGCCGCCGTCATTTCCATTGATCAGGTGGGAGTCTCTTTTAGGATCTACCCACAAAGCATGGTGGTCGGCATGTACATTATTCTTGTCCATGCTTTTCCAGGTCTTTCCTCCGTCTGTAGAGACCTGTGATGAAAAGCCAAGGGCATAGATCTTATCCGGATTGTATGGGGAAACATAAATCTTGGCAAAATAGTAGCCATAGGTAAAGAAGATAGGTATTTCTTTCTCATTGGTTTTGCGCCAGGATTGTCCGCCATTATCACTGCGATACACTTCAGCCCCGATTGGGGTTCCTTCAAAGCCTGTATTCACATACAGATAATCATACAGGGATGTTGGCTTTAGCTGGTTACTGGCAACCATATCCTTGATCTGTTTGGCGGTATAGCGCGGGGTCATCCGGTTTCGTTTCAAAAAGGTATCAAGTCTATTGCTGTTCAGCTGCGCAAATTGTTCGATCGAAAGATTCTTCAGCTCATCCAACGCATAGGTAGCGGTGTCTTTTTTGGTGGTGTCCGGGCGTGTCTGTTCATTATCCACCACGGCATAAACGATCTGTGGATTCTTAGGATATACGGCCAATCCTATACGACCAATATGTGCTCCTGTAGGAAAACCGGAACCTTCCGTAGAGATCAGCTTCCAGGTCTCTCCGCCATCCGTACTTTTATATATACCACTGGTTTTACCGGCTTCCTCAAAATTCCATGCAGACCGGGTGCGATACCAGGCTGCTGCATAAAGTTCATTAGGGTTTTGCTGATTCAGATCCATATCTACCACTCCGGTATTGGCATCGATACGCAGCGTTTGCTTCCAGGTTTGTCCGCCATCTGTGGTTTTATAGATTCCTCTTTCCTTATTAGGGGAGTATAGATGCCCCAACACAGCCACCCAGGCCGTATTGTCATCATTAGGGCTTAACTGGATCTTTCCGATATGATGCGACTCCGGCAAACCCAGATATTGCCAGGTCTTGCCATTGTCCTTACTTTTATAAACACCTACTCCTGCATACGAGGACCGGCTGCTGTTCACTTCACCGGTACCAACCCAAATAGTCCGTGTTTTCCAGTTGATCGCAATGTCTCCGATGCCAATGATATCGGCACTGTCAAAAATAGGAGTGAAGGAAAGGCCATTGTTTGTGGTGTGCCAGAGCCCGCCGGTAGCATAGGCTACGTAAAATTCAGTAGGATCTTCGGGATTGGCTTCAATATCATCAACCCGTCCGCTCATTACGGAAGGTCCGATGTTTCTAAATTTCACTGCATTAAGTGCCAACCCTTTCTTTTCCAGCTGTTTACGCTGGTCAAAGCTTTTCAGCCTGTCTGCGCCCGTAGTTGGTTTCACCTGGGCATTTGACAAAATTGTAACGAGTAAAAGCGTGCAAATCGATAGACAATAGAGTAGTTTTGAAAACATAAAATGACCCGTTTTTCGTTTTGGAGTTATCAAACATACTAAACTATGAGATACTTGTTTATTTTGATGCTGTTCCTTTCAGCCTCAGCGCACGCACAGTTGAAAAACTATGTGATTGGTGCCAAGGGAGATACCCTTAATAAAGTTGATGCTGCCGGAGTAAAGCAGGGGCGATGGGTGGTTCATGTTGACGAGCTGAGAGGCGAGCGCGGCTATGAGGAAGAAGGCGAATATCGTAATGGAAAGAAGGAAGGCATGTGGCGGCGCTTTTCACTGGAAGGTGATCTGATTGCCATCG
>DATAHC010000417.1:0-11063 GCA_036263415.1 Flavisolibacter sp. | reverse complement strand
CTGACACCTGACCACCCAATTGTTATTCAGCCGATTGGTTTGGTCACACTTCCTGGAATTCTTATGCCATTCTATCGATTTTGGCTATCCATTGTAGGTTGAGCAGGAATAAAAATCTACTACTGAACCATTTATGAAATTCGACTGTGGATACATGGAGATGGATTAGTTTGCATATGGATGAAAGAGTTATGGGTTGTATTATTGATCGGAGCAGCTGCCGTTCTCAGTGTCTTCTCGCGGAAACTCACGATTTCTGGAGGGATTGCCGGTTTTATAGTGGGCTTTGCGCTTTATTCCGGCACAGGATGGCCAGGCCTTGTTTTAATGGCCCTGTTTTTCTTTTTAGCCACTATTGCTACACAATTGGATAAACAGCACAAGGCGGCGATTGATAGTAAGGTTTTTCAAATCCGAAGGAATGCAGGCCAGGTCCTGGCCAATGGTGGCATTGCCGCTGCTCTTGGATGTTATGCGTATTTAATACCCGGCTCTAAGGCTGTCTGTTTTCTGGCCATCGCGGGATCTTTAAGCGCTGCTACGGCAGATACGCTTTCTTCAGAAATAGGAACGCTTTATGGCAGGCGTTTCTATAATATTCTATCCTTACAGCCTGATCAAAAAGGGAGGGATGGGGTAGTAAGCCTGGAAGGGATAGCTGTAGGACTGGCAGGAAGCAGTAATATCGCATTGGTATATTGCTGCTATGTTGGATGGTCTGAACACTTCTATATTATACTAGCAGCCGGACTTATAGGAAACATACTGGACTCCATTATAGGTGCGTCACTCGAACGGCGGCACCTGGTTGGAAATGACTTTGTAAACTGGGCTAATACCCTCACCGGAGCCCTTTCAGCCCTGGGCTTGACATTCTTAATCCACACGCTGTAGCAAACGCATTCTATAGGCATTCATAGCGGTTGCGCCTAACTTTTCAATCAGTCTATAATTAACAATAACACCAACTGCAGCACCTATGACCGGAAGCATTTGTGCCATCTTAGCAAGGTCTATATAATCTCTGTATTCCTGTTGAAAGTTCCGCCAGTCAAATTGGTGGATATCTTCCGGTAGGGTTTGTTTTTGAATTTCCCAGTTATCCATTTGCTGGAATACCTGCCTTCGGTGATTCTGACTGCTGAAGGTCAGCTGCATGATGTGAAGGATGTAAATTCTTTCCTTATAGTCTTTTACATCGAATCCATATAGGGAGGCAATATCAAACAACATTTTCAATTTTATACCTAGCAAAAGGGGAAAATCAGCAAGACCTGTTAAAAATCCCCCCGCACCCGTAATTCCCCCTTCTGCAGCTGCCGTGCGCCTGTACCGGGTAATTGTTTGTCTAATCTTATCTTCCATTTCCTTTAGACCAATGGCTTGTCTTGAGGACCTTGTAAGTTTCCTGGCACCAAAAAGTACGGCGCGAATCATCTGCTTGATGGCTGCTGTCAAAGTTGTATGCACCTTTTCAGGAATATACGAATTAATCTTTTTCTGCGTGGCACTGGACAGCCTGTTCAGCAGGGAAGGCCGTTTCAGCATTTGCTTCTTCCATAGCGCTACTTCTGTTATTATAGTTTCTTCGTATGGCATTTCCGCTATTTAATAATTTAATTTTCAGGAGAACTCATTCTGTCAATTACCTCAGCCGTGTTTTAATCGACTCCTTTTAAGAAAATTCTCAAAAGAGAACTTATTTGCTATTGTTTGTCAGCTACTAGACATAAACTTTCCTTTAAAACTGCATTTTTAATGCCAGTTGCCATTAGGTAACTCCATTTTTAAACGGAACACAGGTTTACATGAATTGTAAAGCATTGATTGTTGATGATGAG
This sequence comes from Flavisolibacter sp., assembly GCA_036263415.1. Classification (GTDB taxonomy): domain Bacteria; phylum Bacteroidota; class Bacteroidia; order Chitinophagales; family Chitinophagaceae; genus Flavisolibacter. The sequence goes on along the minus strand of DATAHC010000417.1, from coordinate 9,222 downwards.
GATCAAAGCAGAAATGTATTGATCAAGCTTTTAGCTATAGTGGCCCCTGAAATAAACATTGTAGGACAAGCAGCCGGCTGCAAGGAGGCCTATGATAAAATAATGACAGAGCATCCTGATATTGTTTTCCTTGACATCATGTTAAGGGGGGAAACAGGGTTTGAACTGTTGCAGCGGTTCGACAAAATACCTTTTGAATTTATTTTTACAACAGCTTACGACCATTATGCTATTAAAGCCTTTCGTTTTAATGCCTTGGATTACCTTTTAAAGCCTATAGATAAAGAGGAACTGGAAATTGCCATCAACAAAGCCATCTCCCGGATTCAGAAACTTTATCCAAAACTACCGGAGCAGATGTCTAATTTCTATCAGGCGATTGAGCAGCAGCCGAAGCTAATGAACAAGATCGCCGTTCCGACTAACGAAGGTTTTGTGATATTGGAATTGCAGGATATTATTTTTTGCCAGTCCACCGGAAGTTATACAACCTTTTATCTCACTGGTAAAAGAAAGATCACCTCCAGCTATACCTTGAAATTATATGATGAATTACTGGTGGACAATCATTTTTTCAGGGTACACAAATCCTTTCTTATTAATCTGATCCATTTAAAGATGTACAGGAAGGGAGAAGGTGGAACAGCTGTTTTAACAGAAGATCATGAGGTGGAAGTTTCCCGCCGTAATAAAGAAGACTTTATTAAAATCTTCAAAAACCGCAAATGAATAGCCAGCATCACTGGTTATTATGCTTAGTACTGATTTTCAAAGTCGGTATCCTTTCATCACAGCCCCAAACTTCATTTTATACAACCGTATACCGGGCTGAAGACGGACTTCCCGATTCTTACGTTCTGAAAACGTTTCAGGATAGTTATGGCTACATCTGGATCGGAACCTATAGCGGATTGAGCCGGTTCGACGGAAAATATTTTACAAACTACGGATTGAACAATGGCTTGCCCGATCTTTTCATCAGTGCCTTAGCAGAAGATAGCAACCATGCTATCTGGATCGCAACCAGGAAAGGGATAGGTTATATTTTGAACGGCCATTATTTCCAAACCATTTTCAGGGATTCATCGGAAGTCTCTTATATATATGATTTGCAAAATAGAATTTCAGGCTTATGGGCATTGACGACTAATGGAATCTATCGTTATAATGGAAAATGGTGGGAAAAGCAAAACCTGGCCAAAGGCTACGAAAATACCCCTTGTAGGGGATTGATTGAATTAAGGGGTTCGGTATACCTCAATTACGGTCATTCCATTATACGATGTCAAAAAGGTATGCCGGACATACGGATTACTTCCGATTCACTTATTATGCCTTTTTTTACACAATTCAAATTGTTCCATAATAAACTTTATGTGGCCTCAGAAGATAAGATATGGAGCATCCAGGGCGATAAACTTGTTCGGTTATTCGGTGACCAATTAGAGGGAGATCTGATTTACTCTTTTTTTGAAGATTCCAAGAGAAATTTCTGGGTGGCGCTTGAAAGGGGAGGGCTTAAGATTGCCAGGGCAGGAGCGAATAGGCTGGAACCCTCCATACCTTTGGAATCCAAACTGGTGACGGGTATAATGGAAGACAGAGATCAGAATCTGTGGCTTTGCAATTACAGGGGACTGTTAAAGGTTAATCCCTCCTTTTATTCAATCATTCATTCAGGAAAACCGGAGAATCACCACCGGATCTTTTCTGATTCTGAGAATAATTTATACCTCTATACCGTTACAGGGGGATTGGCTGAATGGAATGGGATATATTTCAAATCTTTAATTCCTTCTTCAGATTTTCGAAAATCGCTTAAGTCGGATGTCATTCTTGATCGTTTCACTTTTTATGACAATCATACTATCTGGGCCACCACCAGGGAAGGCCGACTTTTATATATAAACAGGGAAAAGCCTGGCATCTTTCTATTTAAAAGATTGCAAAATGAGGTTTGCAGGTCTGTGACTGCTGATTCGAAAAATCATAAAATATATGTATGTGCTTCTGAATTGTTTATAATAGAACATGACTCCACAACTATTTTCAAAGCGAAGGATAATACATCTTCCATATCGGAGCCAACTTCTGTGAACCTATTATCCAATAATGTCGTATTGGTAGACACCCGTGATAGTGGTTTATGGGCAATTGATGCAGATAAAAAAACCTATAACCTGAGCAAACAGCTTGGACTTCCTTTGCACACCACTATCAAATCCTATGAGGACACACAAAGGAATTTATGGATCAGCTTTCCTGGCTCAGGCCTTATTCAATGCCGATGGAACGGCCATATGTTGGTAAAGAAAATACGGCAGATTACAACGGCAGAGGGAATGCCGAATGATGTTATAGAATCTGTAATACGGGATGATCAGAACAGGTTATGGATCGTAACCTTATCTGGGATTGTATTACTGGACTTGCAATCCCTTGACGCTAATGAGATCCTGATCAGCCGAATTCATGATCCCCGCGTACTGGGAATGAATGTGAACGTTTCCATATCCAGTCTGGTGAATGCGGCTGATGGAAGGCTTGCACTTACGCTGTATGATAAAGTAGTTTTATTTCATCCGGAGCGGCTAAGGATGAAGGGATATTCCATATCAACACTGATAGAAGAAGTAAAACTCAACCTGGGCCGAACCGACTGGACCCAGTATGCCCAGCGGTTCAAAGGCCATTTTCGATTGCCGGTAAAGCTGGAGTTACCATATTATATGAATACGCTTTCATTTGATTATAAAGGGGTCTCATTTGCTAATTTCAATGAACCTGTGTATTCCTATAAGTTGCTTGGCTATGACACCAGCTGGAGCACGCCTGATATGGCCACTACCATATCCTTTGTGGGCTTACCCCCCGGTCATTACGATTTTATGGTTCGTTCCCGGACGAGCGCTTCCAATTGGAGTGAACCGGCACATTTCGAATTTAAAATCCGCCCGCCCTTCTGGAATGTATGGTGGTTCCATCTGGTTAGTGTATTGACAGGCTCCTCGTTATTGCTGTTTTTATTTCGCCTGCGCATCTGGAAGTTCCGGAAAAACAACCGCCTGCAGGAGCAACTGCGGGAATTGGAACTTAAAGCTCTGAAAGCGCAAATGAACCCGCATTTTATCTATAATGCATTGAATTCCATCCAGTCCCTGATTCTTAATGATGAAAAGAACAGATCGCTTTTATATCTGGGCAAATTCTCGAAACTACTGAGGATCATTCTTTCACATTCTGAGAAAAACAGGGTTACGCTGGATAAAGAGTTATCGATGTTACGGCTGTATATAGAATTGGAAGAGCTGCGACTGAATTACAATTTTGAATACCGGATTACAATTCAGGATACTATCCTGCCTGAAAAGGAATGGATACCGCCTATGCTACTGCAGCCCTATGTTGAAAATGCATTATGGCATGGATTGAGCCAGAAAACCGGGTTAAGGAGACTTGATCTTGCAATTCGCCTGGAAGACGAATTATTGGTTGTCGAGATAAAAGATAATGGGGTTGGAAGAAAACTTCAATCTTCCCGTATACCATCACCCGATGCAGAGGATGTTCATGCCATGGACCTTTTGGAGAATCGATTGAAGCTGTGGAATAAGGAGAAGACCAGCCAGCATGTGGTTGTTAAAGACCTTTTTGATAAAGCTGGTAATCCTTCAGGGACAAGTGTGGTCGTACGTATACGCCGCTCCTGAAGCTTACTAAATAGAATGCTTTTCAGACTTCTCTAAACGAACCGTAAAACAAATCAGGTATAATTTTCGTCAACTGCGGGTTAATTTGCCCGCACTTCATGACACAACTCCTCGATATAATACTCATCATTGCCATTACTTCTATGGTTCTCTTCTGGAAGGAGATCAAAATGCTTTTCCGTAAAAGATTATAATAAGCGTTTGGGTACCGGTAACTTAATCAAAGTAGCCGCAGACTAAATCTGTAAATTCTTCACTAAGGTATCAAGTTACTTTACAACGAATTAGAACATTTCTCAGGAATTCCCAACCATACGGATTATAATTTTTGTAGCAGCCCCATTTTTTCACCTAAAATCGACCATGTATGGTAAATGAGATCAAACACGCTTATCTGAAAGAGCATCCGCTTTTTCTTTTAACTTCAGAAGAAACGATACAAAAAGCTTGTGCAACCACCCGTATAAAATCATATTTCAAAGGAGAGATACTGCACAACGGCGAAACCGGGAATACCCGTTTTTATTTTCTGATCAAGGGTAAAGTAAAAATCTGTGAGTTACGGGAAGACCATAATGAACTGATTAAGGAATTATTAAACAGCCCTGATATTTTTGGTGATACAGGATTATCAGGTTATTCCGGTGATGCGGAGTACGCAGAAGTGCTAACCAATAATACGCTGATCTGTTCCATGCCGATAAACGATATGCGAGAGTTATTGGAAAACGACTCCAGGCTGGCTATTTCGTATGTGAATTTGGTCAATAAAAAATTAAAGAAACTCGAGGGCAGGCATTCCGATCTGGTCTTCAAAGACGCCAAATCCCGCTTGATCCATTTTATTAAGAACTGGGCTTCAGAAGATGGAAAACCGGAAGGAGACAGCATCATTATCAGTAATTATCTGACTCATACTGACATTGCCAATGCGATATCTACCTCCCGGCAAAGTGTCAATGTAATTCTAAATGAATTAAGGGAATTGGGAATGCTTTATTATACAAGGGAGAAAATCGAATTAAGGAACAGTCTGTTCAATGCCTATTAACTGCCCTCGTTTACCCGGCCATGCCACTGATCAGTCTGTTTTTCCTTTGCTTTTCTAAGCATGGCCTGAAGTTTATTTACAGCTGAGTCTACAGACTGTTCAAATTCAGGACTATGCTCTTTTATAAAAAGATCATTACCCGGAACTTCTAACCGTATTTCACAATACGTATTAGGAGTTGCCCGGTCAGGTCCCAGGAATAAAGTAACATTAGCCCTGACAATATGATCTGAAGGTTTCAATTTGTCCAGTTTTTCCTGAATATAGCCTTCCAGGTCTGCGCCTGCTTTAAAGCCTAATGATTGAATTATAACATCCATGTCTTTTTTCACCTATAAATACCATTATCATACCATTAATGCCGAACCTGTTTTTATAAGCTGATAGTCTGGATTTACTTTTGCATCTTATATTTTATCCTTTATGCAGGAATATACCATTGAAGTAAGCCAGATAGAAGAATTGCAGATGATCAGGAATATTGCAGCATTAGACAGGATCTTCACCCGCGCCAGGCAAACTATCGTCAATGGTGAAAACGTCATTCTGGGAAGAAAATCAAAAGATGGCATAGCCATATTTGATAAGCTCACTACTCTTGAAGACCTGGAAATATATAGAAAAGAAATTTATAAGTACCTGTGATCAGCTATGCTGTAAGCGCTCATCAAGGGTATTGGCAAGCTTCAACAGTAATTTCTCAGGAATATCATCCGCGCAGTTCCATTTTTTGAGTTTATAAAGAATATACGAAGCGGTTTGCCCGCTGATTAATACAGAGGATTGATTGATATAAGAAAACTGATATAATTCTCCGTCAATGAGCGCCTCAAAATTCATTCGGGCAATATAAATAGCATTCTAATTTCTAAATAGCTATTTTTTATAATTTAAGTACTTATACTTAGTATAATTCTGTAAATTAAAAAGTATTCTTACAGCTAGGTTCATTAAAATGAGATTCCGTTACTTTTAATGATGATTATCGCTTTCAGAAACCTTCCCTTATCCAGGTATTTCTTGCTTCGCTTTTCCCTTTTTATAATGAGTTTTGTTGTTTTTACCTATTGTACTGCCTGCAACAAAGCAGCCTCATCTGAGACGTCACTTTATGATTCCATACCTGAAACTAAAGTAATCATACCCCTGATCCGTGAGATTTCAGGTATTGCGCAGAGTGGATTGAACTCCCAGACACTCTACGGTATTGAAGATTCAGGTAATCCGCCAGTACTTTACCAGATTGGGAAAGACGGGCTTTTAGTGCGGAAAGTAGTTGTAAAGGGAGCTGCCAACCGTGATTGGGAAGATCTGGTCATTGTACAGGGCAAAGTTTATATCGGCGATATTGGGGACAATTCAGCCGCCTATTCCAATTACACGATTTACCGATTCGATGAACCGGTACCTGGTATCGATTCAGTTGATGCGGTTGAGGCGATCCGGTTTACATATCCTGATGGTCCGCATGATGCAGAAGCCTTCCTCGTAGAGGGGGATAATATATATATCATTACTAAAAGAGATGCCCATTCAAGGATTTATAAACTTGCCGGACCCTTTAATGGCACCACCGTCAATGCGCTTTACGTTGGTGAACTTCCTTTCAATGGGGTCACCAGTGCGGCACTGAACACAGAAGGCACCGAGCTGATCATTAAAACCTATACAACACTATTTTATTTTCATAGGAATAAAAATGAACCTCTTGAAAAGACGGTAGCTAATAAGTCCATTCAATTACCCTACACTATGGAACCTCAGGGAGAAGCCGTTTGCTTTGCCGGGGATGGATCGGGCTACTATACGATAAGCGAACTGGGATTCGGGAGCAATGTAAAACTTTACTATTATAAGAGAAAGTAAACGGATGCAAGGTAATTGCATCCGCCCTTTAATAATTTAAGCCAGGTGGCCTTCAGCAGAAATCTCTGTATTTAAAAGCTTGGAGATCGGACAATTTTGTTCCGCATCTTTTACGCTTGCGTCAAATTTTTCTTTATCAATACCAGGTACTTTGCCAGTTACCGTCAAATGAGATTTGGTGATTGACCCGTTTTCAAAGGTGATCTCACATTTTGTTTCCAGGCTGTCAGGTGTAAAACCTGCTTCGCCCAGAACGAAACTTAATTTCATGGTGAAGCATCCGGCATGTGCCGCTGCAACCAGCTCTTCCGGATTAGTGCCGATGCCATCAGCAAACCGGGTATTAAAGGAATATTGTGTATTCGTCAATACACCACTCTGTGTAGTCAATTGTCCGTTTCCTGTTTTTCCTGAACCGTTCCAAACGGCTGTAGCATTTCTGATCATATGTTATATGTTAAGGATAACAAATCTAATAAGAAAGCTCCGATTAGAAATTTTCAGCAATGGACCGGCCGAAACTAGGATAGAGTAGTGTCAGGCTGCGTGCGCATTTTCAACGATCTCATCCATGGAGATTCCCAGATGGCTCTCGTCATAAATGCAGGACCCATCCTTAATGACCAGAATCTGGGGTGATTCGTGGGGCACTTTGAATAATTCCGCTATTTTATTGGAAAGATTACGATTGGCCAGAAGGTCCAAAAAATAAAAATCGATATCAGCGGGCTGATCTTCTTTCTGAAGTCTTTTGAAGGCAACTGAACTGATGGAACACCGGGTACTATGTTTAAATATAACCTGGGGTTTTGACTGCGATTTGGTATTAATTTGTTTCAATTGCTCCTCATCTGTAAGATGAATCCAATGCATACACAACAATTTAATTATTTACGACGTCCGTAGGAAGGGTTGCTGGGGCATCCGTATTTATTGGAAGCACAAGCAGAAAAGCTTACAACAAAAGCAGTTAGAAGGAGTAGGGTTACGATCTTGTTTTTCATATTATACAAAAATGTTTGGTATAAAACGGTTTAATTTGCCGGATATTATGCAAATATAACCATGAAAATTCATTTTATCTCCATAGGCGGAAGTGTGATGCACCAGCTGGCCATAGCTCTGAAGCGAAAAGGATACCAAATTACAGGCAGTGATGATGAGATTTTTGAGCCGGCAAAGTCCAATCTGGCAAAAGAGGGCTTGCTTCCGGACACCATAGGTTGGGACCCTGAACGCATTGATGCTTCGCTGGACGCGGTGATCCTCGGGATGCACGCCAAAGGAGATAATCCGGAATTGTTAAAGGCTGGTCAATTAAAACTTCCCGTTTATTCCTTCCCCGAGTATATATACCAGGAAAGCCGGGATAAAACCCGGATTGTAGTCGGTGGAAGTCACGGAAAAACGACTACGACCTCTATGATCATGCATGTGTTTAAAGAGGTAAAGCTGGATTTTGATTACCTGGTGGGGGCCCGCCTGGAAGGGTTCGATCAATCGGTAAAGGTCACCAATGCACCGGTTATTGTTTGTGAAGGTGATGAATACCCTGCCAGTATTGTTGAGAAACGGCCGAAATTCCATTTCCTTTTTCCGCATATTGCCATTCTTACAGGTATTGCTTGGGATCACATCAACGTATTCCCCACATTTGAAAATTACCTGGAGCAGTTCGCAATTTTCATTGAGAAAATTGAAGCCGGCGGACATCTGATCTATAACGAAACGGACACAGTTTTAACAGAGCTGGTTATGTCAACGAAACGTAAGGATATCCAGTACCATCCCTACCAGGTTCCGCTTCATAAAATAGAGGAGGGGGTAACGCGTGTTCAGATAGAAGGAAAAACTGTTAGCCTGAATGTGTTTGGAAACCACAATTTGCTGAACCTTCATGCAGCCTGGATGGTGGCAAAATTAATGAAGATCAGTCCGGAAGCTTTTACCCAGGCAATCAGCAGTTTCACCGGTGCCGCCAAGAGGCTGGAAGTGCTGGCTAAAAACAGTCAAACGATATTTTACCGGGATTTTGCACACGCCCCTTCTAAAGTAAAGGCAACTATTGAAGCGTTGAAAAACCAGTTTCCGGACAGGAGGCTGATCGCTGTTCTCGAACTTCATACATACAGCAGTCTGAATGAAAATTTCATGAAGGAATATAAAGGTGCTTTGGATAAAGCAGATGCCGCTTGCGTATTTTATAGCAGGCATGCCCTTGAATTAAAACGGATGCCGAGTCTTCCCATGGAAATAGTGATGAATGGTTTTGCCAAAAAAGGCCTTTCCGTGATCAATGAGCGGGATGCCTTGCAGCAATGGCTTGAAAATCAGGCTTACGAAAACGCTACGGTAGTTTTTATGAGCTCCGGTAACTATGATGGTCTGAATATAGAAACCCTGGCCCGGGAAAAAGCAGGCGCTGCCGATTAAATTTTTTTCAAGCAGCACAAAACCTAACTTTACCACTTTTTAAGATTTTTTCCCATGCTACAGTTAAAGAAACCGTTGGCTTTCATTGATATTGAAGCTACTGGCGCTAATGTCAGTATTGATCGTATCGTTGAAATTGCCATCGTAAAAGTCCTTCCCGAT
>DATAHC010000416.1:0-10189 GCA_036263415.1 Flavisolibacter sp. | reverse complement strand
AACTACAGGCTCCATTCTCAATTTTTCCGGTGGAACCAACTTTGCTAAAAATACGGATGCTCTGGAATACGATTGCGATATCCTCGTTCCAGCCGCACTGGAAAATGTAATCAACGGTGAAAACGCACCACGCGTTAAAGCAAAGGTTATTGGCGAAGGAGCAAATGGCCCCTTGACTCCGGAGGCAGATGAAGTATTTGCCAAAAAAGGCACGCTGGTAATACCGGATATGTATCTCAATGCAGGCGGCGTTACCGTATCTTATTTTGAATGGCTGAAAAACCTGAGCCACGTTCGTTATGGACGTATGGAAAAGCGTTTTACTGAAAATATGAATACCCATATCCTGGGTCAGATTGAAGAATTGACAAACAGGCAGGTGAGTACCCGGGAAAGACAATTTATTGTTCACGGTCCTGAAGAAGTAGATCTGGTTCATAGTGGTCTGGAAGAAACGATGATCACAGCTACGCGCGAAATCATGGAAGAATGGAGAAAGAATCCGAATATTCCGGATATGCGAACTGCAGCCTATGTGGTAGCTATCAACAAGGTTGGCACCAGCTATGCAGAACTGGGAATCTTTCCATAAGCTTACATCTTTAATAGTAAACCCGCTTCTGGAGAAGCGGGTTTTTTTATGTAAGCTCATCTATGGCGACCTGTTTTTAGATCAGCAGAAACTTAAGGGTACTATAACAGGCACTTAATACTTCCTTAACGGTAAGTTGTGTAATTTAATAAGCGGAATCAGGCATGGTTATTTTAATAACATTTTGTGAATAATAACCCTCTTAAAATATAGATCGATTGGTCTATCTTGTAAGAAGAGTCAATTAGGAACCAGAAAACGCCGGCCTGACCGGAATTGAATAACGAAAAACACAAACGAATTTGAGAGACACAATTATTAACCTGGAAACCGTTAATCCTATTGAGTTTTTTGGTGTGAATAACGGTAAGCTTGATATCTTAAAAAAGAAATTCCCCCTTTTGAAAATCCTGTCCCGCGGTACCCAGTTAAAGCTAAGCGGAGCTCCTGAACAGGTTGACGGGGCAAAGGAGAAGATCGATCTCATTGTACAGTATCTCGAAAGAAACGGACATATGAGCGAAAATTACTTTGAACAGATTCTTGGTGGTGACGATGCGGAAACGGTTGACAATTTTGTTGAACGAAATCCGAATGATGTATTGGTGTTCGGTCCTAATGGGAAGACCGTACGCGCCAGAACGGCCAATCAGAAAAGGCTGGTCACTGCCTCCGAAAAGAATGACGTGGTTTTTGCTATCGGACCGGCAGGTACGGGTAAAACGTATACCGCTGTAGCCATGGCCGTTCGGGCACTGAAGAATAAAGCTGTTAAAAAGATCATCTTAACCCGTCCTGCGGTAGAAGCCGGCGAAAGTCTGGGTTTTCTGCCCGGTGATCTTAAAGAAAAGATCGATCCATATCTCAGGCCTTTATATGATGCACTTGATGACATGATTCCTGCTGATAAACTGGGCTATTATATGAGCACCCGGACCATTGAGATCGCACCACTTGCCTATATGCGTGGTAGAACCCTGGACAACTGCTTTATCATACTGGATGAAGCGCAGAATGCCACGGATCTGCAGTTGAAAATGTTTCTTACCCGTATAGGCGCCAACGCCAAGGCCATTATTACCGGTGACCTGACACAGGTAGACCTTCCAAGAAATCAACGGAGCGGATTAGCAAAAGCCAGTAAAATACTTCGCAATATCGATGGCATTGGTTACATAGAGCTGGATGAAGAGGATGTTGTACGGCATAAGTTGGTAAAAGCCATTCTGAAAGCCTATGATAAAGAAGGACAGCGGGAGGCTGAAATAGAAGAAGCAGAGAAAAAGGAAAGGCAGGACAGAGGATATTATAACCGTGATCACAGAGACCGGTACCAGAGTTAAACTTTTATATGAATGCCCTGTTGACCAGGGCATTTTTTATTCTTCCCAAGAACCTTTCACTTGCAATTTATGGCTTATCATGCTTGGCTTATCTTTGAACCATGAGAAGCTTCCGTTCATTACCTTATCTTGTACTACTCTTACTGATTTCCTGCCAGTCAGGTGAGGAAAGTAAGCCAATCAGCTCTGAGAATGATATCGACGCTGCCCGCAATTTTATCCGCGCCGCCCTGGATGGAAAGTGGACAGATGCCCGCAGATTCATTCTGCAGGACTCATTGAATTCACAGTTCCTTGATACGTATGAGCGAAACTACCAGACTCATATGACCCGGGAAGATAAAAGAGGCTACAGGGAAGCCACCATAAAATTATATACAACTGAACAACTGAACGACACCGTGTCTATTGTACATTATTCCAATTCCTATATTAACCAGAAGAATGCGCTAAAAGTGATCCGCAGAGCAGGGCAATGGCTGGTTGATCTGAAATATTCTTTTACGCAGACGGATTCTACAAAACAATAAAACAGGAAACTACGATAAAGCATCATTATAAATGATAATATCCGGTAGCTTCACTTAATATAGTATCATGAAGAAATTTACAAACGTTCTCCATCCCTGGCATGGGGCACATTATGGAAACCAGGCGCCTCATGAAGTACATGCGATGATAGAAATTCCCCAGGGCTCCCGCACCAAGTACGAGATTGATAAGGAAACCGGCCTATTGAAACTGGACCGTGTTATTTATTCGTCCTTTCATTACCCCGTAAATTATGGTTTCATACCCCAAACTCTGGGTCATGACGGCGATCCTTTGGATATTTTGGTGCTTTGTTCTCAAACCATTCAGCCACTATGCCTGGTTGAAGCTACTGTGATCGGAAATATGCAAATGATCGATTCCGGTGAAAAAGACGATAAGATCATTGCTGTAGCCACAAAGGATCCCTCCGTTAATCATATTTCATCAATTGATGAAATGCCCCGGCATTTTATCAATGAATTGCGCAATTATTTTGAACAGTATAAAGTACTCGAGGACAAACAGGTTCAAATTGAGGATTTCCAGAATAAAGAAATTGCCTACGAGATCATTCAGGAGGCTATCAGCTATTATAAGGAAAAATTCAACTAGATGATGCATCAAAAGCATACAAAAATGACAAGTCAGGTAATTACCATTTTGCTTATAGTTGGCTTAATAGCTGGCATGCTTAGCGGACTGATCGGTGTAGGGGGCGGAATTATTATTGTACCCGCACTGATGTTCTTCCTTGGATTTTCGCAACATGAGGCACAAGGTACCTCGCTGGGACTTTTATTACTTCCCATCGGGATTCTGGCCGTAGTCAACTATTATAATAAAGGATTTATAGACGTAAAATATGTAGCTATTATGGCTATCGGCTTTGTTATCGGAGGCTGGCTTGGAAGTAAACTCTCCCTGGTATTATCAGAAGAGGTTTTAAAGCGGGTATTTGCCATTATTTTATTCTATACCGCCTTTAAAATGCTGGGCTGGGATAAAGCCTTATTTAATCTTTTCAAATAAAATGGTCAGAAAATACCTATACTCTGATCACTAGTTTTATCCTGCCACCCTGCGTACTGAATGTAGTTGATGTGACCGTATCCCTGTCTGGCAATGAATAATTCCCTCTTCGTTCAGATGATCGATCCGGACCGATCCGGATGCGTGAATAATGTAACCCTCTTTCCAGATAATTCCGACATGGGTAATGCGCCCCTTCTCATTATTAAAAAAAGCAAGATCCCCGATTTTAGTGGATAATAGATCATTTACCGGCTCGCCCATTTCTGCCTGTTGGTAGGCATCTCTATGCAAAAGAATGCCCAGCACTTTGAATACGGTTTGAACAAAGCCACTGCAGTCAACACCTAAAATGGTTTTACCTCCCCATAAATAAGGGGCATTCAGCCACGAGCGGGCAATACGAATCAGGCTATCCTCAGTAAAGCCGGAATCAGAACTTTGCTCACCGGCTTTATAGATATAGTCCTTGTTCCATAAATACCCGAGTTGAGGTTCATATCCGATCAATTCAGAGCCCATGGGAATATGCATGGGGGCGTCTTTATACCACAACTTGTTCAGAATTTCCGGGGCATATAAGGCCGTTTGTTCTGCCGTCTCTTTTTTTATATGCTCTATTGAATGAAAAGTGGTCCAGCCTTCATACTGATCATAAAGGGACTTTATAAAATACCATTCCCCCTCCTGCTGCTGTATCACTATCCGCTCCCCAAATAAAAGTTGGTTTACCATTTCGGCTCTATGAGATGGTTCTTTTCGTACGGGCACTGCAGGAACGATACAGATAGCAAAGCTCATATGCTAAAATTTACTTGCTTGATTTATGCAAATTTGCATCCTTTGCATCTTATTTGGAAATTAGCCGATCTTATTTGTGAAGGTTAAACGGTATGATCATATAACTGATGCTGAACTGCTTGAATTTTATTATTCCGATAAAAATCAGGAATGGATCGGCATATTACTAGAACGCTACACACTTCTGCTTCTGGGTGTATGTATGAAATACCTGAAAGACGAAAACGAGGCCCGGGACTGCGTACAACAGGTATTCCTGAAGGTTCTTACCGAGATTCCAAAATACCGGATTGAATACTTCAAATCCTGGCTGTATATGGTGGCGAAGAATCATTGCCTGATGCGCCTTAGAGATAAAGGCGTCAAAGCCATAAAGGAATTAAGGGACGATATTGTAGAGGAGCAGTCGCAGGAAAAAAACACCCTTCAGGAAAACGAAGTCACCTATACGCTTCTGGAAGAAGCTATAAAGGAACTGAGTGCAGAGCAGCGGCAATGCGTAATTTTGTTTTACCTGAAAAAGTACAGCTATCAGCAGGTTGCCGATAAAACAGGTTTTACTCTTTTACAGGTAAAAAGCTATATTCAAAATGGTAAACGGAATCTGAAAATACTCATCGAAAAAAAATATAAAGCAGCTCACTCCGGAAAGAATGAATGAAGATCTGAAGGACATATTATCGAACCTGAATCCTGAAATAGACCAGGAAATACTGATGCGGTATCTCCAGGGCCAGCTGAGCGCTGCCGAACAGCATGAACTGGAAAAACAGATGCTTCAGAACGATTTTGATTCCGATGCCATGGAAGGTCTGGATCAATTCACCAATAAAAAAGATCTTACCCATCTGGTTGACCAGTTGAATAAAGACCTGAAAGAAAAAACAGAAAAGAAAAAGAAATTCCGGCGCAGACTGGAGCTCAAAATCGAGCCCTGGTTACTCATCACCATTATCCTGGTACTTCTACTGACCGTTATCAGCTTTCTGGTTATTCACCGCTATATACATCATTAATCACCCTGTTCAGTCGTCATTTTGGTCTGCACGACTTACTGATACTGAATATACATTGGTTTAGGCCGAAGGCTTAATACGTCCTGCTGGGACATCATTTCCTTCTGACCAGACTTTTCAGTATCGTTTACATAAAATAATTTGAAGCCGGTAAATTGTACGGGTTGCGGGTAGATCCAGCTATAGTAAGTACTTCTTTTCTTCTCCGGTCCACCCCATCCGTCCATGTCCATAACAATCTGAATTTCCGGATGCAGCTTTATCTTGTCTGCATTCGTTACCATGCCCTGGGTAAAACGGTGGATCATGAATATTTTGGGAGGTAAGTTATTCTTCCTTACAATATCAGCCAGGTAATCTCCAATCCAGTTCAGATCAGCTGCATCGAGTGAGCCAATAACGCTGCCCGGCCTTTTATTTCCTTTCGCTTTCATGGCAAATTCAGGATCAATACCGAAATGTACGTTTGGCAATGCCAGGTATTTTTCAAATAGGGGAACCTCTGATTGCACATCACTTAAACCTACCTGTACATCGATAAATACCTGGGCATTGATCTCCTTGGCCCAGTTCAGCATGGTATCAATCTGATGGAGGGGCATTCTATAACGCCATTTACCATCTTTTCCGGCAGCTCCCTGCGCTGTAACGGCGATATAATGAAGTGCGGGAATAGCAGGCACGGTGCTATCAGCCTCATTCCATTTTTTGACTTCTGCAAGTAATCTGGGAATCATTTCATTTTTAGGCCATTTTCCCAAGGCACCCATTCTGTTCGAATACAGATTGCCATAATATGCAATGATCCGATTAAATGGTAAAAGTGCTCCAGGTAAAGGCAAGGGAGCATTTTTTACGGGCCAGCGTCCGGATGTATCGCCATTGGCCATGTATACCATCAACTTATTGTATTGAGCGGTATCCAATGAAGATTTTCCAGTTGGTGAAGCCTGTGCAGCAGGCGCAGTGGTATCCTTAGAGGCGACAGCTACTTTTTTAGGGTCATTATTGCAGGCAATGGCAGCAGGGATCAGGAGCAGGAGCAAGTAGTTTTTCATATTTTATTCGTGCATGAAGCCCGAAGATATTATTTGTAGGATGATAATAAAAGATAAAAGAATTAAAAGTTTGTAAACCATTGGATATTCTGATTTTTTAATCCCTCCTATTTTGGATTAAAATCTATAACTAATGAATACGACGCTCCTTACCTCAATCACTACGATCCTCCTTGTTCTGATTTTAATAGCTGCAGTTATGCTGGCTTCTCTCTGGAAAATATTTCAAAAAGCGGGAAAACCCGGCTGGGCTGCGCTCATTCCCTTTTACAATTATTATATGCTTCTCAAAATAGCCGGAAAGCCGGGGACATGGATGTGGCTGCTTTTCATACCAATTGTAAACTATGTTTATCTTATATGGACCTATAATATGATCTCCAAAAGCTTTGGTAAGAGTGAAGGCTTTACGGTTGGGTTAGTATTGGTCGGAATCGTTTTCTGGCTGGTTCTTGCCTTTGGCGATTCCGTCTATTTAGGTCCTTATGGAAATCGGGAAGCTTTTGCAGCTTATCAGAACGCCAATCGGTTTGATTTTGAAGAACGATAACAGATTACTATTTGCTGGCACCAGATTTTAAGTTTATTAAAAAACTAAAATTATGGTAAGCAATGATCCCGGAAGGAACAGACCATCAGATAAAGGAACGCAAAATGATCCCTTTATAAGGGATGAATCAGCCCATCAGCCTGGTGTGAACACCATGAGCAGTAGTGATACCGATGACCTGAATAATGATCTGACGGAAACAGCTGGTGATGATTTTCGAGAAAATAAAAATGATTCAAAGGCCGACGCTGACTTTGAGGATATCGATCGCAACGATCCTTAAACGAACTTGTTTACAATTTATTAATGCTCAATTCAGCCGGCCATCGTTCAGATTCCTGTCCTTTGCAGCAGATTACGTTATTCCTCTATTAGCAGTTTTACGGCCGCCTGTTCTCAGGCGGCCTTTATATAGCTACAAACGCTTACGCCTGGATGCAAATCCAGGCGCAAACAAGCCACCAAATCAAACACAAAAATTTTAAGCTTCGCTATTCCCATTCCGCTGGCCCCTGCGGCTTCCGGAACTTTGTCCGCCTCTTCTTCCAATTTCACTCATGTGCTCCCTGTTCCTGCTTACGGTCTGGCCGCCTTTTCTACCGGCCTGCCTTGCCTCTTCAGCACTCCACTCATGGGCAACACCCTGTTTGTGAGCAGCCCGCCCGCCTTCGCTGGCAATCTGCTTTTGCTTTTCAGGATCCATTGCTGCGAATCCTCTGTTTGAAGAGCGCTGTCTTTCTGTACCGGAATCATTTCCATCTCTGGATGTTTCCTGATGGTTCATGGCTACTAAATCATTTGACTGTTCCTGATTTTCTTGTGATCCTCTTTCTGCCATAACACACTACTTTTTAAAAGGTTAACAATATGCATTGGTCTACAGCATATAACCAATAAAATAATGCCGGGCTGAATTAAAGCAGAACAGTAAGACCTATGGGTAAATTTTGCTATACTGTTCATCAGATTGAGCAATTCTGGGCAAGCAAACCCATCCGTAACGGATCAACTGTGCTTAATTTCAAAATGGCTGTAGGGCTGCTCGGAGGCATCTTCGCACTGCACCTCAGACACCCTGGCGTTTGAAGGTCCCCTATGGCACCATTGAATAAGGTCCTGTAAAGCTGCATCCTTACCGGTAGCCAGGATTTCCACCGATCCGTCAGCACGATTTTGCACCCAGCCGGTTACTCCCAGAGATTGCGCCTTTTCTTTAGTCCGGGCCCTAAAGAATACACCCTGCACTTTGCCTTTGATAATCATGTGAATTGTACGCATATATGGAAATATCAAAATTTACTTCATGGCATAAAATTTTTGGGCCTGATGCAAAAAAGGGAAATGGAGAACCGCGAAAAAACAGAATTTACGCAGCCCCCTATGAATTCGGAAGGTCAGCTGGCACAAAATCCCAATCCCAGAGCGAATGAAAATATTCCGGAGGATAGCAGGTTACCAGATGCACAAGATACGGCCGCTCCTGCTCAGGACGTCGGTACTGAAGTCACAGACGGGGAAGATGGATAGCACACTGTTTATTTAAATAAATTTTTTAGTTATGACTGAGCGAAACAAAGAAACCAACAAGAATAATGATATCAATGAACGTGGGCTCAAATCCAAGTCCTCAGAAACACCTATATATCTGAATTCGGATAGTACGCTGCAGACTCCGGAGGAAGATCAGCATGATAAAAATATCGATACACGGGATGATGAAACATTGGATGTTTCCAATGATGATCTGCACGAAACAAAGGCTGATCGCATGGCGGGAAGCGACAGGGCAGGAACGAGTGAAAGGAAAGACAACTCTTTATCAGAAGAATCATAACCGGGCCTTCTTCAGATTTTGTATCATGATATTGTATCCCTGCTTTTTATAGAGCGCATTAACCGAATGTGCAATACGGGTTGCCCTGGTAATTTCCGTTTTTGCAGATTCGATCCATTTTATAAAATATCGCTGGTGGCTTTTGGGCAATGATTGAAAAAAAATGAGGGCCTCCGGTTCATCCTTAAGGCATTCATCAAATGCAGGAGGCAATGTCCAGTCATTTTCATCATATTCCAGTTGTATTCGAACCTGATCGCCTTTGCCTTTTCTCAATTCCTTTCGCATATCCGAATTCACAGGAAGGATAAAATCACCATTACCCATAGGCAGCAAGGCTACCATTTCAATTCGGAGATCATCAATCCTACCTTTCACCCGAAACGACCTTTTATCATCGGCTTTCAGTTGATGCGCCAGATTTTCGGATACCGTAATATAGGTCCAGCCAGTCTTTTCTCCCATTTCTGAGAATTTTTCCAAAATTGCATGGAACGATATCATAACATAGCATTTGAATACCGATAAATATAACAATAAGCTACCCTACTTACTATAGGCCCGATCGCTTCTTTACCATTTAATTATAAGACATCTATCTTCAGTATGGCACTACTTTAGCGGAATGCTGCTTAAAGAGAACCTATGATGCGGATGAATCTCGGAAGCCGGTTCATGTTTGCTACCGGAATTGAAAATAGTTACCCTACTATCAAATTGCCAGACGGCACCATTAAGCGTATTGATGAAATGGAAAAATGCTGTCATTACAAAAACTGGGAGCTAGATTTTCAATTAACAAAGGAGCAGGGCATAGAATTCCTCCGCTATGGTCCACCCTACTATCAGGTACATACCGGCCCCGGTTCCTACGATTGGAGTTTCACCGACATGACGTTCAACAGACTTAGGGAACTGGATATTACTCCGATTGTCGACCTGTTACATTTTGGGGTACCGGACTGGATGGGTAATTTTCAGAATCCTGATTTTCCTGTTTATTTCGCCGAATATGCCAAGGCCTTTGCCGAACGGTTCCCGCACCTTCAGCTGTATACACCGATCAATGAGATCTTCATAACGGCTATGTTTTCTGCGCAATATGGATGGTGGAATGAACGGCTCGCAAGTGACCGGGCTTTTGTTACGGCTCTCAAGCACCTCTGCAAAGCGAATGTTATGGCCATGCATGAAATACTCAAGATCCGCCCGGATGCCATTTTCATACAAAGTGAATCCTCAGAATATTTTCACCCGATGCGGCCTGAAGTGCAAAAACATGCGAATTTCCTCAACCGTAAAAGATTCCTGGCGCTCGATCTTACCTATGGCTATCCTATATCCGTTCAGATGTATGAGTACCTGCTGGAGAACGGTATGACAGCAGGAGACTATTACTGGTTTGAGCAAAATCAGGTGAAAGCCCGATGTG
>DATAHC010000415.1:0-2489 GCA_036263415.1 Flavisolibacter sp. | reverse complement strand
CAAAGGAATCATTTTGCTTTAGGGCTTGCGCTTCATCCAAATAAAAAACCCCTCTTCAACTGCGTTGAAAGGGGTCTTTGTGCCCGAGACTGGATTCGAACCAGCACGCCGTTTCCAGCGCTACCACCTCAAGGTAGTGCGTCTACCAATTTCGCCACCTGGGCAGGGTGTCCCTTTTCAATCGGGGATGCAAATCTATCTATTTTATTAAAACAATCCGAAAAGTTGTTCCTTTTCCTGGTTCGGAGTGTTTAACCTGCAAGGTGCCTTTGTGATATTTCTCTATAATTCTTTTGGAAAGACTGAGTCCAAGACCCCAGCCCCGTTTCTTGGTGGTAAATCCAGGCTTGAATACCTTACTCACATTCTGCTTGCTGATCCCTTTGCCGGTATCCGTTACATCAATGATCACATTGGCCGGCAGTTCCCTGATGTCAATGGATATGGCACCTTTCCCCTCCATAGCATCAAGTGCATTTTTCAGAAGGTTTTCAATCACCCAGTCGAAAAGGGGAGGAGAGATCTTGAGTGGTAAGGTTTGCAGGTTGTGCGTATCGAGCGAAAAGCTCACTTTGCCGCCCGAGCGCTTCCGAATGTATTCCATCATACTCTGAACCTGGGCAATGATATCCCGCTCTTCCAGCTGAGGCGTACTGCCGATCTTGCCAAACCGGTCCGACACCAGGCGAAGCCTGGTTACGTCTTTTTCGATTTCCGGAACAAAGGGCTCCATAGGATGGGTTTCTTTCAATAGTTCTACCCAGCCCTCCAGCGAAGATACCGGAGTGCCCAGCTGGTGAGCCGTTTCTTTGGCCATGCCCGCCCATACCTGGTTTTGTGTGGATCGGTAACTGCTGCCGAGTGCCATTAAGGTGATGATGATAAAAAGACCTACGATCAGCAGTTGCACCAGTGGATAATACCGTACTTCTGAAAGCAGCTGTGTATGACCGAAATAATACCGGTTGATGCGGGTGGAATCAAGCGGGTCAACCCATACAATAGGGCTGTTTTGAGCTTTATAGGTAGCCAGGGCCTGTTTCAGGTAGTTCGTATCGCTGGAGATCTTTGCCGTATCCAGGTTCTGATAACCCGAAATGCTGTCCCGTTCATTCGTTTCAATAATAGGGATGTCATTATGGTCCTGAAAGATCTTGAAGGGAAGCCTTGTATCCGTATTGTCCGGATTGATTAGGGACTTGCTGGCCTCCACCCATTCTTCTACTTTCTGCCGTTCCTCTTTTTCGATCTTCCTGGCGAGATAGGAAGAATACCAGACGGTACCGCTTACAATACAAATGGCAATTACAGCAAGCAGGGTACGCCAGTTAATTAATTGACGAAACATATCCGAAAGTAATAAGTATAGATTGGGTTCTCTTATTTTTGGAACAAATAATTTAAGGCTGATGCCTGCACCATCTGTAGCAATTGTCATTCTGAACTGGAATGGAAGATCGTTCCTGGAACGGTTCCTTCCCTCCGTGCTGGCTACAGCGTATGACCATTTTGAAGTGATCGTGGCCGATAATGCGTCGACGGATGATTCCCTCGTTTTTCTGGAGGAGCAGTTCCCTCAGGTCAGGGTGATCCGCCTGAGCCGGAATTTTGGATTTGCCAGGGGTTATAATGAAGCCTTGAAACAGGTGCAATCGGAATACTATGTCTTACTAAATTCTGATGTTGAGGTCACTCCCGGGTGGCTGTCACCTATGGTAGCGCTACTTGAAAGGGATCCAGCCATTGCTTCCTGCCAGCCGAAGATTCTTGCTTATAAGGACAGGCATCTGTTTGAATATGCAGGTGCCGCCGGAGGCTGGATCGATGCTTATGGATATCCCTTTTCCCGGGGCCGGATTTTTGACATCTGTGAAACCGATCAGGGGCAGTATAATGACATGCAGGAGATCTTTTGGTCTTCAGGAGCCGCTATGCTGGTGCGCAGTAACTTATACCATAAACAGAAGGGACTCGATGAATACTTTTTCGCTCATCAGGAAGAGATCGATCTCTGCTGGCGTTTTCAACTGGCCGGTTATAAGATCTGTTGCTGTCCGCAGGCGGTGGTGTATCATGTAGGAGGAGGTACCCTGCCAAAGGGGAACTCAAGAAAAACCTTTCTGAATTACCGCAATAACCTGATCATGCTCGCCAAGAACATGCCTTTATCTGAAAAAGCATGGAAGATCCCCTACAGGATCGTCCTTGATTTAATATCCGGTTGTAAAAGCCTTATTTCTGGAGATGCCGGTTACTTTCTGGCTGTGATCAAGGCACATCTTGCCTTTACAGGGTGGTTACTTTCCGGCCCGGTTACCTGGAAGCCGGCAGTAAGAAGGCCGTTGAAGGAGCTCCGTGGAGTATATCCCGGTACGATCGTTTTTCAATACTTTCTGAAGAAAAAAAGATATTTCAGCGATTTAAGGCACTTACCTCAAAAAGGAGTTTAAAACATTTTAACTATTTCAATTCATCCATTATTTTTGCAT
>DATAHC010000414.1:0-11577 GCA_036263415.1 Flavisolibacter sp. | reverse complement strand
CCTTTTTATGCGTGATACAGGTGATATGGAAACGGGGGTACCAGTCCGGCAGAGAGTAATAACCGGTATGGTCGCCAAACGGTCCCTCCCAGATCAGTTCATCAGCAGGATCTACATACCCTTCTATTATAAAATCGGCATCGGCCGGCACTTCGATCTCGGGTTGTGTGAGGCATCTGACCAGTTCTACTTTTTTCTTTCGCAGAAAACCGGCCAGCATATATTCATCTACATTTTCCGGAAGCGGTGCCGTTGCCGAATAAGCGTAAGCCGGGTCGCCACCCAGGGCAACAGCTACGGGCATACGCTTTCCCAGCTTCTTATATTCATTGAAATGCTTTGCCGATACTTTATGCTTATGCCAGTGCATACCGGTCAGCTGAGGACCAAACACCTGCATGCGATACATTCCCACATTGCGGGCATTGGTGCCGGGATCTTTGGTGTGAATGACCGGCAGCGTTACAAAGGGACCTCCATCCTTGGGCCAGCAGGTAATTACGGGGAGTTTGGTGATATCGGCTGCGGCTCCTTCCAGCACCACCTGCTGACATTCTCCACGCCCGCTTTTAACCTTGGGCATCCAGCTGGCAAACTGGCCGAGCTTGGGTAGCAATTTCAATTTATCGAGAAGATTTTCCTTGGGAGCGGCCAGCATTTGAAATAACTGCTCTATTTCATGGGCCGTTTCATCGAGGTGCGAAACGCCGAGGGCCAGGCACATCCTCTTTTCACTGCCGTACGCATTCATCAGTACCGGAAAGTCATAGCCGGTGTTTTCAAATAACAATGCCTTTCCTCCACCGGGTGTTTTACTGATGCGATCCGTGATCTCAGCGATCTCCAGGTGCGGATTCACATAAGAACGGATGCGGATCAGTTCACCCTCACGTTCCAGGGTCTCAATGAATTGTTGTTGATTTTTATACGCCATGCGGTTGCAAAGGTAGTAACCACTGACGTTGGAAAAAGTTTAAAGTCGCACGGAAGGACAGCCATATCCACCCTTTTTTCCTTTGCCGGAAAAAAGTCCATCACCACCCTCACCTAACTGAAAGGTCAGGTGCAGGCCCGTGAAATAGTAAAAGTCTTTATACTTGGGGCTTCCTCTTTGCGTGCCTTTGGCAGGAAAATCGGGATTGCCGCCCACTTCATCACTGCGGTAAGCAATATCTACAGCAATAGGTCCATGATTGGCCAACAGGTCATTGGCATCGGCATAATTACCGCTGACATCGTCCAGGTGATCGGTAAACAGCTTACGTAGGCCGATCTCAAGACCCAGTTGTACTTTATCGCTGATGGCATATTTAAAGCCGCCTCCGAAGGGAATGGCAAATTGTGTCAGGGAATATGGCGCATCGGGGTAGCCTTGCAGGCCCTGTCCTTCCGTGCCCAGTCCTCTCAGGAAGATCTGGTTGCCCCTGGTGTCGTACGTATACGGATCAAAATGATATATGGCGATGCCACCAAAGATATAGGGCGACCACCGGATGCGGTCCAGGTTGAAAACCGTAAACTCTCCCAGAAGGCTGAATTCCGTGATCGGACTTTGAAAGCTCAGGTTACGCAGCTTCAGCACATCGCTTTTACTCAGGCTGTCTGCACCCTGAACCTTGGCAAAGGTGAGGCCGGCGCGAAGGCTGAAACGCTCTGAGACGGGTAATGAAGCCGTAATACCAATGGCTGCTTTCGGTTTCAGGAATAGCTTGTCGGTCAGGTCTCCCTGATAATTGGCCAGGCCTCCGAAAACCCCGAGGCGGAGCTGGGCGTTGGAGGTTATATAACTAATACTCAGAAGAACGATGATCGCAAGCTTGCGCATGTGTCCGTAATTTTTGCTGTGATTGCAAATATGAGGCCGCTTTTAACAAAAGGTTTAATGGGCATTCTTCCTTTTTTCCGGCCATCTGTATAACGGCCTCCGTACAAACATAATTGTATGCTATATTTAAAACTAAATCCATCATGAATGAATAAGTTAGTTACCGGACTGGTTATAGCAGCTGTTTTCATGAGCTGCAATAATGACAATATGGTAAAAGGGTCGGCCAAAGAAGTGCCGCTCAAAGATGCCGTATTGCCCAATATAGATTCCACTGTGCAGCCTTCGCAGGACTTTTTCCTTTTTGCGAACGGAGGCTGGATCAAAAAAAATCCGATACCGGGAGATCAGGGTGCCTGGGGTATCGGCAACCTGGTGATCGAAGAAAACCTGAAACGCCTTCGGGAGATCAGTGAGAAAGCGGCTACCGCAAAAGCCGGCGAAGGAAGCACCGAACAGAAGATCGGTGATTTCTGGACGGTTGCCATGGATAGCGCCCGCATTGAACAGCTGGGGCTTAAGCCTTTACAGCCTTACCTGGATAAGATCAATGCCATTACCGACGTAAAATCGCTGGTGGCAACGGTTTCAGAACTGAAGAAGATCGGGTCTTCCACCCTTTTCAGTGATTTTGTAACGCAGGATGATAAGAACAGTGAGGTAATGACCTTTAAGCTATGGCAGGGTGGACTGGGTTTGCCGGAACGGGAATATTATTTCAAGGATGATTCCGCTACAAAAAACATTCGCACGGCATACCTGGCCTACATTACAAAAGTATTGACTCTTTCCGGAGAGGACAGCGTCAGGGCCAAAACGGAAGCCCAGCAGATACTCGGCATGGAAACGAAACTGGCGAAGGCTTCCCGGAAGATCGAAGACCTGCGCGATCCCTATCGCAACTACAATAAAATGGCGATCGCAGACCTGCCAAAAATGGCTCCGGGCCTGGACTGGACTTCCTTCCTAAGCACTACTGGAGTAAACAGCATTGATTCCGTTATTGTGGGTCAGCCGGAGTTCTTCCGGTCCCTGGATACCATCTTAAAAACCACCCCCCTGGAGGTTTGGAAAAGCAACCTGCGCTTTAATCTGATCAGTGATTTTTCCGGAGCACTGCCCGAGCAGTTTGGCGTAGAGGCGTTCAATTTTTCCAAACTGTTCTCAGGCGCCAAAGAACGCAGGCCCCGCTGGAAGCGTGTGGTTCAGAATGAAGAAAACTCCATGGGGGAACTACTGGGTCAGCTCTATGTAAAGGAGTTCTTCAGCGAAACTGCTAAAAAACGGTATACGGATATGGTGGAAGCTATCCGCGATGCCCTGAAGCATCGTATCAGCCAGTTGTCCTGGATGAGCGACAGCACCAAGCAGAAAGCTTATGTGAAGCTGGCGGCTATGAAAAAGAAAGTAGGTTATCCTGATAAATGGAAAGACTTTTCCGCTATGAAGATCGGTAAGGAAAGTTATGTGCAGAATCTGATCAACGCGAATACCTGGTGGCATAACTATAACATGAACAAACTGGGCAAGCCGGTGGACCGCGATGAATGGGATATGACACCCCAAACCTATAATGCGTACTATAATTCCTCCAATAATGAGATCGTACTTCCGGCTGGAATTTTTACGGTTCCGGGCTACCGGGACGAAGAGCTGGATGATGCGGTAGTCTATGGCTACGGCGGTGCCAGCACTATCGGTCATGAGATCACGCACGGCTTCGACGATGAGGGCAGGCAGTACGATGAAAAAGGGAATCTGAAAAGCTGGTGGACAACAAAGGATGAAGCGGAATTTACCAAGCGGGCCGACGTCATGGTAAAGCAATTCAATGAATTTGAGCCGGTGAAAGGCTATCATATCAATGGTAAGGCTACTCTGGGCGAAAATATCGCTGATCTGGGAGGCATTCTCCTGGGTATTGAAGCCTTCAAAAAAACGGATCAGTACAAGAAAGGTGAAAAGATCAATGGATACGATCCGATGCAGCGCTATTTCCTGGGCTATGCACTGGGGTGGCTAGGACAAACGCGGGAAGACCAGTTGCGGAACCGCCTCCTCACAGATGTGCATTCGCCGGGGCAATACCGCGTGAATGGTCCTTTTGTGGATGTAGATGAATTCTATACCGCTTTCAATATAAAACCGGGAACGCCCATGTACCGGCCGGACAGTCTCCGGGTCCGGATCTGGTAACTAAAAAAAGAGCTCTCCGGAGCTCTTTTTTTTATCCTCTTACGAAGTTAAAGTGCGGTATGAAAAGCGTCCCGTACCGTTATTCCCAATCCGGGTGCTCCGGTAGTAAGCACCTGACCGTCCCGGTATGCGAGCCCGGTAGCCAGGTCCTGCTGAAGCAATAAAGGCCCGTCGGCATCCACATAATCGATCTGCGGCATCAGGTGGGCAATGGCAGCCGAGCCTATGGTACTTTCATTCATGCTCCCAACCATTACTTTCATCTTCAGTTCGCGGGCCCTGCTGATCATACGCAGCGCCGGGGTAATGCCACTGCACTTGGTCAGCTTGATGTTGATGCCGTGAAAATGGCCATGGCATTTATCGACATCTCTTTCCAGCACGCAGCTTTCATCGGCGATCAGGGGAATGGGTGAATGTTCATAAAGATATTTCATACCCTCCCAGTCGTCCTTTGCCAGTGGCTGTTCAATGAACTCCACATTCATATCCTTGAACAGCTTTATCTTTTCAAGCGCTTCGGCAGCGGTCCATCCGGCATTGGCATCGATACGGATCACGGCATCGGTATGCTTGCGCAGGGCTTCCATAATGGCCACGTCATTGTCCGTTCCCAGCTTGATCTTATAGATCGGCCAGGGCTTTTCCTTCAGCTTGGCTACCATTTTATCAATGGTATCAATACCGATGGTATAGTCAGTGAGTGGCTGCAATGGACTGTTTACCGGCCAGAAATCCTTCAAGGGCTTTTTACGGAGCTTGCCATACAGATCCCAGGCGGCGATATCGAGGGCACATACCAGGAAGTTATTGGCAGGATATAAATGATGCAGGTAATGCCAGTAGCGTTCCGGTTCGGTAAAGGCATATTTTTCTACAAAGGTTTTCTTTCGCTCCAGGTCAGCGATCATCTGATCTACCGGAATATTATAGTAGGCAATGGCTGGCGCTTCGCCGTAACCGGTCTGTCCGAAATGCTCGAGCGCTACGATCAGCGTCGGCTGATGCGTTTTGGTTCCCTTGGAGATGGTAAAAGGATACCGGAAGGGAAGTTCGTAACGTTGATAGCTGACTTTCAAAATCGTTCTATGGTTTATAAAGGCGGAATGGCTTAGCCTCTTCCGCTATTCATAATGTAATCGCGCAACTCTTTATTGAAGGATTCTTCCCTGATCAGTTGTTCCAGGTTCAAATGCATGCGGTAATTCCAGTAATGGTTGGGATTAGCCGGATCGTTGATCCGCTCTTCGGCCGGATTCTGGCGGCGCAGGGTACTGCTCATACCCAACAGGTCCTGCAGCTGGAAAATGCTCCACATGGCCGGCGAATATAAATGCTGCAGCACAATGGCCCGGTTCACCCAAGGCTCGCAGAAGTAAGGTGCATCGCCCCACTCTCCCAGTATGAAATTAAAGAAGCGTTGTGTTTTCCCGCGGTTCTCTTCCCACCACCCGCGTATGGTGCTCATATCATGAGAGGACGGTGTGATCACGGACAGATAGGGGGCGTCTTTCGGATGGAAGAATTCGGTTTGGGGGTTCTTAGGCATACGCTGGATCTCGAGACTCAGAATGCCCAGCTGCTGCATAACCTCCGGCACGGAGTGCGGTACCATGCCCAGGTCCTCGCCGCAGATCAGCATATCGGTAGCTGCCTTGAGGGCAGGTAATTTTTTCATGGCCTCCTGCTTCCAGAACTCATCCTGGCGGCGGTAAAAATAATTGACATAAAGCTCTTTCAGCTTATTCCTGGTCGCCTCATCCAGGTACTGGAACGAGGTGGTATTTTCCATCAGTATGCGGAAGTGAAAGCGCTGCTGGCCGGATCCTTCTTCTTCAAACAGGATCACATTCGTGATGAGATCGAACAGTCCCTGCTGCAGCTTTTCATTCTCGGGAGTCGGCTCCTGGTGACTGAAATAATCGGCGACCTTCCTCTGGGTATTGAACCCGGGCTTCAGCACATAATTGCCCTTTTCATTGGTATCGAGAAAATGAGACTTTACGAATTCTGCTTCCCCGCCGAACAGCTGGTAAAGAATATCATCCTTAATGAAAGGAAGACAGAAACGATCGTAATCGAACCAGATACCGCGTTCCCCGAACTCCACGATCGAAACAGGGAGCGCCGGAATAAAGCGGCCCAGAATTCCTTCCACGGAATCAACCGGGATGCTCCAGATGCGGAAAAACCCGAGGATATGGTCGATCCGAAAGGCATCGAAATAATTGCTCATTTGCTGGAAGCGCTGTTTCCACCATTCGAAATGGTCTTCCTCCATTTTCTTCCAGTTATAGGTCGGGAAGCCCCAGTTCTGTCCTTTGATCGTAAAATCATCAGGCGGCGCTCCGGCCTGCTTATCCATGTTATACAGCTCCGGCGCCGTCCAGGCATCGCAGCCATACCGGTAAATACCGATCGGGATATCCCCTTTCAGGGCCAGTCCTTTTTTATGCGCATAGCTGACCGCTTCGGTCAGCTGCAGATGCAGGTGGTATTGCACGAAATAGAAGAAGGCCACATGCTTGAACTGCTTCGAGCGCGGTGTGCTGATCTTGCCGATCTCCTCTTCGTTGTAAACGTTATAGGCCTTCCATTTGGAATAGTCCGATGTGCCAAACTTATCGCGCAAATAGCAGAATGCGGCATAGGGCACCAGCCAGTTCTTGTGATCCTGGTAAAAAGCCTGGTACGATTTCTCCTGAAGAAAGCTCATGCCGTCCATTTCAAACAGCTCCCGCAGCACATTGATCTTGAACTGGATCACCTGTTCGTAATCGATCTCGGCCAGCTGATTCAATTGCTTTTGCTTTTTCGCCAGCGACTTCAGCGAGCTGGCATATTTCTTTCCCGCTACTTTTTGCAGGCTTATATAGATCGGATGCAGGGCAAAGGCCGAGATGGCAGCATAGGGATAGGAATCTTTCCAGGTATAGGTTGCGGAGGTATCATTGATCGGCAGCAGCTGGATCAGTTTCAGGCCGACCTGGCTGGCCCAGTCTACCAGTACCTTAATATCCTGGAACTCACCTACCCCAAAGCTGTTGGCGGTGCGCAGGCTGAAAACAGGAATGGCGACCCCTGCCCCCTTCCATTGATCATTGGGCAGCCTTACGAAGCCGTCATGAACGATCGTATGGTGCTCGTGGGATTTATCCTGGTGCAGTACACGGTTATCGCCGCTCTCGAATTGCAGGAAGCTTTCTTTTTTAAGGTTGTAAACGCCATATTTATAGGAGATCGGAAAATCAGCATCGCTCAGGTCCACATCCAGCAGCCACCAATCGTCCTTCTTATAAAGCAGTAAGGGCTTTGTTGTATCCCAGTTATTCAGTTCCTTAATATTTCCTGCCAGGCAAAGGTTCTCATGCTCCTTCAGCAAAGGCGCTTTTACCTTGAATTGGTGGGTGCCGGTCTCCGGTCTCTTGATCTTGAGCTTCTTACCGGTGTTGAAAAAGACTTCCGTAAAAGGTGTGGAGTAAAAAGCATTCTCATAAAAGCTTTCATCGTTCCAAGTATCGATCAGGGTAAGGTCCTGACCGTTTTTACGCACTTCGATGGTTCTCCATTTACCGCCTTCTTTTTTGATCTCGCCTTTCTCGTTGTGGAACACATACCGGTAGTTGATCACCGAGCTGTTGGCTTCCGGCAATTCAACGGAACCATGGCAGAAATCTTCATTGAAATAGGTAAGCGGAAGGGCCAGTGACAGGTCTTCGCTACCCAGTTCAGGTATGTTGCCGGTTACGGAAATGGTCTGTCCCAGAACGGTATGAAACCGTAAATAAAAATCAATTCTCATCAAAAAAATTTAGCGAACGTTAACCGAAGTGTTCCATGCACACAATGGGCGACGAAATTAGGAAAACTTTGATTGCCTGCGGAATCAGCCCTGTTTAGTTTTATAAAATGCTGATAATTTGAATCTCTGCCCTATTTTTGCGCAAAATTTTTCTATGGAAGTTAAAAAGAGATCAAGAGGAATGTATTGGTTGCTGTTCTTTATCTCTGTAGCAGCATTGGGTATCGCTATCGCTACACACTGGCCCTGGCTGACATTGATCCTCCCCTTCGTAACAACGTTCTTCGTTTACGCGATGGGTATCATTTAAAGTACGCATAACAGAATTCAGAAAAGGTTATCAGGCCCTGTGAGCATTCATAAGGGTGATACCTATAACTTATCATATAATAGAGTCCTTCCGGACTCTTTTTTTATGTGCTCATTTTACGGGTGACGATCATCAGGGAGAGCGGGATCAATTGCGAGTACGATGCCCTGAGACGCTGACAGATAAAAAAAGAGCCCTGAAAAGGGCTCCTTCTTATATAGGGATCATACAGTTACCTGCTGATCGGTTGTACCTTACTTCACTTCTTCAAATTCCGCATCGGTAACATTCTCGCTACCGGCACCCTGAGACTGGCCACCGGCATCGGCTCCTGCCTGTCCCTGTGCACCACCTTCCTGGGTTGCCTTGTACATTTCTTCACTGGCAGCTGTCCAGGCGTTGTTCAGCTCTGTAACCGCCGGCTCGATCTGGTTCAGATCCTGCGATTTGTGCACTTCTCTCAGACGGTTCAGCGCCGCTTCGATGGTACCTTTTTTATCGGCAGGTATCTTATCGCCGTAATCCTTCAACTGCTTTTCCGATTGGAAGATCAGGCTATCGGCCTGGTTCAGTTTTTCCACCTTCTCTCTTTCCGCTTTATCGGTCGCTTCATTGGCTTTTGCTTCCGCCTTCATTCTTTCCACTTCCTCCTTGCTTAAACCGCTACCGGCTTCGATACGGATCTTTTGCTCCTTACCGGTGCCTTTATCCTTGGCAGTTACATGCAGCATACCGTTGGCATCGATATCGAAGATCACTTCGATCTGTGGAACACCTCTGGGAGCCGGTGGAATATCAGCCAGGTTGAATTTACCCAGGCTCTTATTCTGGTTCGCCATCGGACGTTCGCCCTGCAATACATGGATCTCCACACCAGGCTGGTTGTCGGAAGCAGTGGAGAACACTTCTGATTTCTTGGTTGGGATCGTGGTATTGGAAGGGATCATGGCCGTCATTACGCCGCCATAGGTTTCAATACCAAGGGTCAGCGGTGTTACGTCGAGCAGCAGCACATCTTTCACTTCACCGGTAAGAACCGCACCCTGAATACCGGCACCGATCGCAACCACCTCATCCGGATTCACTCCTTTATTGGGCTTCTTGCCAAAGAACTTTTCAACGATTTCCTGCACTTTCGGGATCCTTGTAGAACCACCCACCAGGATCACCTCATCGATCTGTGAAGCACTCAGTCCGGCGTCTTTCAGAGCCTGTTCGCAAGGCTTCAGGCAACGCTCGATCAGGTTGTCGCTCAGCTGCTCGAATTTGGCACGGCTCAGCTTTTTAACCAGGTGTTTGGGAACACCATCGATAGCAGTGATATAAGGAAGGTTGATCTCTGTTTCAGAAGAAGAGGACAATTCGATCTTGGCCTTTTCAGCGGCTTCTTTCAGGCGCTGCAGGGCCATAGGGTCTTTGCGGAGGTCCACATTCTCTTCTTTCTTGAATTCCTCTGCCAGCCAGTCCATGATCACTTTATCAAAGTCGTCACCGCCCAGGTGGGTATCACCATTGGTGGATTTTACTTCAAAAACGCCATCACCCAGCTCCAGAACGGAAATATCGAATGTACCGCCACCTAAGTCGAATACAGCAATGTGATGGTCCTTACCGCCTTTGTCCAGTCCATAGGCCAGGGCGGCAGCGGTGGGTTCGTTCACAATACGGCGAACGTTCAGTCCGGCGATCTCACCGGCCTCTTTGGTAGCCTGACGCTGCGCGTCGTTGAAATAAGCCGGAACGGTAATTACCGCGTCGGTCACTTCCTGGCCCAGGTAATCTTCTGCTGTTTTCTTCATTTTCTGAAGAATCATGGCAGAAATTTCCTGTGGCGTATATAATCTGCCATCTATATCGATCCGAACGGTATTATTGTCACCTTTTGCCACTTTGTAGCTCCAGTGGCTAATCTCTTCCGTAACCTCGTCGAAGCGGCGTCCCATGAAACGTTTCACACTGGTGATGGTATTCTGGGGGTTGGTAATAGCCTGGCGCTTAGCCGGATCACCTACCTTACGCTCACCGTTTTTCAGGAAAGCCACTACTGAGGGGGTTGTACGACGACCCTCATCGTTAGCGATCACGACAGGCTCGTTGCCTTCCATAACGGATACGCAACTGTTGGTTGTACCTAAGTCAATACCGATTATTTTTCCCATTACTTCTTTATTTTTTAAGTTCACTATTGGTTAACAATGATTATGCCGTTAGGCTAAAGGTGAAATTTTGGCAGCCAGGATGGCAATCAGATGTCAGACGTCAGACATCGGCTTTCCGGCGTGAACCGGGATCACCCACTGCTCACTCCTTACTCATCACTCATCATCTGCCACCATGCCGCATCCTTCGTAGTGACTAGCTATGGAAAGCATAGTGAATCCGTATGGAAAGCTATGTGAAAGGGTGTTTCACTCGACTTTTTTACATATCAGCGGTTCATTTCCAGTAAGATTTCTTCTCATATGAAATGAGCCTCCGAGAAGCCTCTTTCAGGGAGGTTTCAGGGCTTTACTACGGAGCTTCAAGGGCTTTGCTATGCTATAGCCATACTGTTACAACGAAGGATGGGCTAAGAGGGTATAGGAGAAGAAGGAGGAAAAGAGGGGGTTCCTTAGGGGTACCTGTTCCTTTATTTGTCTGCAGCTTGACAGTCTTGATAGATTGGGGAGGTTCCGGGCAGAAGGGACTTTCGACAAAATGGTGCTTTTAGTATGCATTCAGTATAGGAAGATCAGCAAGCAGGGATCAGCAAGGAGTGGGTCGTTTTGGATACGGTCTTTTCCGGCGTGTTGATTTAGCGTAGGGCAGTCTGGAGGTGCAGGAGATTGCTTCGTCGTTCCTCCTCGCAATGACGAACAGGTTGTGAAGGCGGTCAGGTTTTGTGATAGCCAGACCCCAAGCGAGATTGCTTCGCTATTGCTCGCAATGACGGTCTTTACTGTGACGCAATCTTATACTACGATAGCCTGGCCGTATACCATCCTTCTTTCTCCTTCTTTCGCCTTGTTTCTCCTTTTTTAGCTATTTGTAGCAATTTTTCTCCCTGACGCTCCCTAATTAGGAAGTGACCTTTTTCGGTATCCTAGCTTTGCTTTTTAATCACAAAACATCAATCTATACTCATGAAAAAAGAAATCTCTTTTGCCTTTTACCTGTTCCAGGGCGCTATCGGTAAGCGCCTGGTCTGTAAGCACTATAGAAAGGGCGGAATCGTCATCACCAAGTACCCCAACATGAAGGACATCATCCCATCCCGAAAGCAGAAGCGTCAGCGCAGGCTGTTCAAACTGGCGGTGGCCTATGCAAAGGCAATTTTTCAGGATCCCGTGAAGAAGGACGAGAAGTATAGGGAGATGCGCAGGCCTAGAAGGCTGTTTCAGAAGCTGATGAAAGAGTGGTTCAGTGAACGAGAAGAACGTCAGCAACGAAACAGGGAAAGGCTGG
>DATAHC010000413.1:0-2868 GCA_036263415.1 Flavisolibacter sp. | reverse complement strand
ACGGTCTTTCAGAATAGAATTTGGGAATTACTTTATCAGATACCATATGGAAAAACGATCAGCTACAATGAACTGGCAAAACGGTATGGTGACAGCAAAGCAATCAGAGCAGTAGCTTCAGCCAATGGAAGAAACAACCTGGCAATCATTGTTCCCTGCCATCGTGTAATTGGATCGAATCAGACACTGGTTGGGTATGCAGGAGGTCTATGGAGAAAAAAATGGTTATTGAATCATGAAGCTCACATTCACCATGGCGTTCAGGAACTTTTTTCCCAGGACTGATTAGGTGAATCAGCCAGCCTTACCGCAACTCCTCACTGGTAAAAGCTAAAGGCAATAATCTGCTGGCGCTGTCTATCACATATACTGGACCCGACATACCTCCCAGGATTAATTGAACCGGGTTCTTTACCCTGCCTTCAAATTCCTGAAGTGATTGACGGCAAATTCCACAAGGTGATATGGGATGATCACTTTTCTGGTGCTCGCTTTTATAGCTTATGGCCATCGTTTCTATAGGAATTTTTGGAAATAGAGAAGAAATGGATGCCAGTAACACCCGCTCGGCACACAGGCCTACAGGGAAAGAGGCATTCTCCTGATTACTGCCGGTTACAATTTCACCATTGGCCATCTTTGCAACAGCACCCACCTGAAAATTGGAATAAGGCGCATAGGCCTGTGCAGTAACTTCTCTTGCTTCATTCAGAAGCCATCTCTGTTCTTCGGGCAATTCATCGATATTCTCGTAAACTCTGTAATTAAACTCAAACTTACTTTCTTGCATATAGCGGTTTCTATTAGAGACAAAAATCCCGCCTTTTGGCGGGATCGATAAAGTTAATCTATTTTACGGTCCTGAACAATCGTTTCCATCGGGGTCCGTTTTCATAACTGAACCAGATCAGCCAGGCCTTACCAACGATCCTATCTTCCGGTACAAAACCCCAGTAACGGGAATCCTGCGACCCGTGACGGTTATCACCCATCATCCAGTAATAATCCATTTTAAAGGTATAAGAAGTAACTTCTTTGCCATTTAAAAGGAATTTACCATCCTTCATTTCGAAATCATTATGCTCATATACTCGAATAGCGCGTTCATAAACCGCATAATTTTCTTTGGTCAATGTAAGTGGCGTATTTTTTTTCGGCACCCATATCGGACCAAAATTATCCCTTGTCCATTTAAAGCCGGGATCATACGGAAAAACATCACCGGCTACAATATTGGGATTAGGTACTATCTGGCGGGCTATACCGGATTTCATCATTTTTTCCTTCGCATCTTCCGTCATCAGGATATAATAAACATTAGGCTGTGATCCCTGCTGCAGTTCTCCCTTGTCATAATCGATATTATATTGCTCCTTCATCGTCTCCGGATCAAGTGTCTGCCCATTTGTAATGACGGTATAATTTATCATAGACTGCGGTGGCGGCGCCTGTTCCTTCCCATTAGCAAATACAACATTGTTCTTCACCTCTATCATATCCCCTGCAACACCTACACACCGTTTTATATAATTATCCGTTTTGTCAGGTGGATGAACCGCTAAAGGATATTCATCCGGATTCGACAAAACCAGCTTTCTTCCTTCCACCGTATTTCCGTTACCCAACTCCCGGATCTTGTCATAATACGGATGTGCAGATTGATACTCCGGCAGATTGATGACTGTGTCACCGGCAGGGAAATTGAAAACCACTACATCTCCCCTTTTCACCGGAGATGCAAACCACCTGATGTAAGGCAACTCGATAGCAGTAGTATAGGACTTACTGCTGGTGCCTGGAATATAATTATGAACAAAAGGAATCGATAAAGGAGTATTAGGGATTCGGGGTCCGTAACTGAATTTGCTTACAAAGAGAAAATCATTCACAAGAAGCGTTTTTTCCATAGATCCGGAAGGAATGGTATACGCTTCAAAAACAAATGTCCGGATGAGTGTGGCCGCTACTATGGCAAATACTGCTGCGTCTACCCATTCTCTCCAGCCCGGCTTCACATAGCGCTTGGCTCCCTGAAGGCCGATATAATGAATTTTGGGTGAATAGCCCAGGTAGAGAAAATAAAAAGGCGCAAAAAGAGCTGCGAGAATATGCTCCCTGAATCGGAATCGCCCAAACAGCTTTACGAACTCTATAAAAATACCAGGGGTAATAAACCAGCCTATTACCGGGATCAGCTGCCAGAACACCCAGTGCTTTGGCCGTTGGGACAAGTCCTGCATGATCCACGTATTGTAAAAAGGAATGAATGCTTTCCAGGAAGGAACACCTGCTTTTTGAAACATTTTGGCCAGTCCAAAAGAAGGTAAAAAAACCAGGAGAAAGGAGATCAGGTAAACGATCAGGAGGTGTGAAATCGGCATTCGGTTCTTTTTAAAGCAGACAAATGTATTATTTTAAACAGGTTGTTAAAAGACAATGTAAGCAAAGTTTTTGCTAAAGTATACAATCGGTAAATTCGTACTTTATACGTAATGCAAAGTTTTACCATAAAAGATATCGAAAACCTTACGGGCATAAAGGCTCATACACTCCGTATATGGGAGCAGCGCTATAGCCTCTTCGTACCTAAAAGAAAGGAAAGCCAGCATCGCATTTACGATAATGAGGACCTTAAGCAACTACTGAGGATATCGTTTTTATACCACAGCGGCTGGAAAGTTTCGAAGATTGCTCATTTGTCCACAGAGCAGATCGCAACTGAAGTCAGGAATGCCATCGATACCAATGGCGCTATCGATGGTTTTATAAGCCAACTGGTGGAAGCGGTACTGGATTTTGACGAATTGCGTTTTGTCACATTGTTAAGGGAAACTACAGAGCGGATTGGTTTTGAAAAAACGATCAAAG
>DATAHC010000412.1:0-3008 GCA_036263415.1 Flavisolibacter sp. | reverse complement strand
ACGGAACAGATCATTGCCTACCTGGAATCCGCGCATACATCTGTACAGATCAATAAGGACCACCTTGAAAAAAGCCTCCGCCTGGCTGATGTGGTATTTCGCAAACCTTAGCTCCAGGAAGGTTTCTTTAGCTAAGGGGTCACCGATTTCTTCTCTACATTCGCGCTATGAAATTCCGTTACGAACTGGAGGTTAAAAAGCTGCCGGAACCGATAACGCATGCCGATCAGCTATTCCTGATCGGATCCTGCTTTACGGAGAA
Source organism: Flavisolibacter sp. (assembly GCA_036263415.1). Taxonomy (GTDB): domain Bacteria; phylum Bacteroidota; class Bacteroidia; order Chitinophagales; family Chitinophagaceae; genus Flavisolibacter. The sequence goes on along the minus strand of DATAHC010000412.1, from coordinate 2,746 downwards.
TATAGGAGAGAAGCTTCGGCGCCATAAATTCTCCGTTCTTGAAAATCCCAATGGGATCCTTTTCAACCCGGTAAGCGTGGCCGAAGCCCTGACTGATTATATCGAGCAGAACGAAGTAACGGAAGCGCAGCTCTTCCATCACAATGAAGGCTGGCACAGCTGGAAACACCACAGCCGCTTTTCAGGCATCACCCCCCAGGAAGCTGTGGAGAAGATTAATGCGGCTACCCGTGAGGCACACGCGTTCCTGAAAAAGGCAGATCAGGTACTGATCACGCTGGGATCTGCCTGGATCTATACCCTAACGGAAAAGGCCCTTAACGGCCGGCCCGGAACCGTTGCCGCTAATAATCATAAAGCGCCTGCCGACTGGTTTTACAAACGGCTGATGCATCCGGAAGAAGTGCTCAAAGTACTGGATAATGTGATCCACCGACTTTTCCTATTCAATCCAAAGCTCCGGATCATCTTTACAATTAGTCCGGTCAGGCATCTGCGTGAGGGAATGGTGGAAAATAACCGCAGCAAGGCGGTCTTGATACAAACGATTCACCACCTGGTAGACAAGTTCAACAAACTGTATTACTTCCCGGCTTATGAACTCGTGATCGATGATTTACGGGATTACCGGTTTTATGCCGAAGACCTGGTGCATCCGAATTATTTTGCCACACAATATGTTTGGGAGAAGCTCGTCAGCGCCTGTATGGACGACACTACGCAAAAACTTTTGGAAGAAATAGCCGGTATCAACAGGGCCTTTCAGCATCGGCCCTTTAACCCCGAATCGGAACAGCATAAAACCTTTCTTCGATCGTATTATGAAAAGACCGTTCAGCTGAGCGAAAAATACCCGGCCCTGAACCTGCAACAGGAGCTGGCCTATTTCAAGACACAATGATTAATGAATACGATCGCCTCTGGGTGATAGATCAGCCATTACCTGAGCCTCGTAATTCAGCCAGGCCTGCCAGCGGGAACGTACTTTTTCTTTTGGTATATAGGTCTCCGCCAGTTCGATAAACAAGGTGTAATGGCCTGCCTCGCTCTCCATAAAGCGCCGGTAAAATTTGCGCAGGTATTCATCGTTCAGGCCTTCACTCAGGCGTTTGAAGCGTTCGCAACTCCGCGCTTCGATCATAGCCATGAGCAACAGCTGGTCCAGCAACCGGCCTTCCTCCGCGCCGCCTGTCTGGCAGAACTTGATTAATGCGTTCACATATTCATCTTTCCGCTGCCGCCCCAGTTTCAGGCCTCTTTTTTCCAGTTCGGCCAAAACCAGGCGGAAATGGCCCCATTCTTCGGTAACGACCGGAGCCAGCTCTTTTACCAGCTTTTCTTTCTGGTTGTAACGCTGGATCAGCGAGATGCATGTGGTGGCTGCCTTCTGCTCGCAATAGGCATGGTCGGTAAGGATCTCTTCCAGAGATAAGGCTGCCAAATCCACCCAGCGGGGATCAGTGGGCAGCTGAAGTCCAAGGATGGCTTTTGTATCATCGCTGAGCGTCATGGGGCGAAGCTAAAGGAATATGGAGAATTATGGCAGATGTCAGATTTCAGATGTCAGATTTGGGGTTTCTTTTGTTGGTATCATTTCCTTTAGCCATCGACGGTTTCCTACGGGCATCGAACATTACTTGCTTTCTGATGGCGTAGTTATTTCGCGCGGAGGCGCAGTGGACGCTGAGGGATGGCTTCGCCATTAATTATTTCGCCCGGAGCTAAGGGGCTAAGGAGAATACATCTTTAGGGGTATCGGGCGTTTCCTATTGTACTGCTGGCGTAGGGAGCAGCAGGGCTAAGAGGTTAAAGGAGATCAAAGAGAAAAAGAGGGCTGCTGCGCAGCAGGCTTCTTTTAGCATCCTTTCCTTTGTTCATACGGCCGGCTTAAAGAGGGAGAAGGAGGAGAATAAGAGGAGCCTTTGATTTGGACCTTTCTCTGTCATCCCGACGAAGGAGGGATCTGGAACGGACAAGCTATCTGAAGACTTGCCTGTTTCGTTGTCCGGACCGTCATGGCGCGTGTCCGCCTCTGGCGGAAGGACGCAGGACGAAGCAATCCCCAGCACCCCAGACTGCCCTACGCCGAACCTATCTTAAAGAAAGACCGTTCCAAAGTACACCCACTCATCACTCTTCACTCATCACTGGTCACTCATCTGTCAGAATGCCTCATCCTTCGTAGTGACTCCATAGTGAAAGCATAGTGAAGCCGTATGGAAAGGCAGGTGAAAGGATGTTTCATTCGAATTCAATTCCTTCCAGTTCCCCCAATTGCAGTATAAATTCTTCTCATATGAACTATCCATCCGGTACGGTACCTCCATGGCTGGGGCATGGGAGTGGTATGGAGTCGGTATGGGATTGGTATGCTTTCACTATGCTTCTACAACGAAGGATGAGGGACGTAAGTCGGGACGATCTATGACATTTTCTGGACTTTACCTGGTCTTAGGGTAGGACTGGACTGCCCACTGGTTGACAGTCTTAATAAATTGGGGACGCTCTGGACAGGAGAGGTTTTCGATAAAATGGTGCTTTTAGGTGGGAGTCAGTACGTGGGAATCAGCAAGCAGCCATCAGTAATCAGTGGATCGTTTTTAGGGAGGGCCATTTCCCTTAACAAACCGGCCATCAGTCATCCTGCATCAGCCATCTTCCTTCCGTACTCCTAACTTGTTGCTAAAACCGAGTTTTCCACCGGATTTTGAGCGAAAAAGCTTACCTTCGCACGCAAAATATAACG